>NZ_JBFTLQ010000134.1:0-18661 GCF_056396525.1 Cupriavidus sp. 05T41 | reverse complement strand
CGCCGGCCTGGAGCAGCTCGCCGCCGCTGGCCGGCGGCGCCAGTGCGCGCAGGMGCGCGTCGCGCTCCGCGCGGGGCAGGTCGCCGATGCGCCTGGCGGCAGCATAGAAGGCAGCCCAGTCGCCGCCGCTTTGCGCCAGCAGCACCGTGAAGGCCGGCACCCACTGCTGGTAGGTGGCCACCGCGGCCAGTTGCGCATTGGTCAGCGGGCGCTCGAACCAGCGGTCGTAGCCGCTGTAGCCGCCCCACTCCTCCTTGAGCCGGGCATAGCGCGCGCGCAGGGCAGCGAAGATCTCCGCCTTGCGGGCACGCTTGGCCTCGTCCGGCAGCGGCGAGCGGTACAGCGCGTCGAGGCGGTCGCGCGTATCCAGCAACATGGCGCGGAACTGCAGGCGGCGCATATCGTACTGGCGGTAGCTGGCGCGCGCATCGGGCGAAGCCGCCAGCGCCAGCCAGCGTTCCACGCCGGCGGTCTCCACCGCGGTGGCGAAGGATTCGTTGAAGGTGGTGTCGTTGCGCACGTAGACCACCTGGTGCGCCAGTTCGTGGAAGATMAGCCTGGCCAGCTCGCCCTCGGGCTGGTAGACGAAGGTATTGAGCAGCGGATCATCGAAGTAGCCCAGCGTGGAATATGCCGGGATGCCGGCCACGTAGGGCTCGAGCCCTTCCTTGCGCAGGCCTTCGGCATAGTGGTCGGCGTCGGCCTGAGCGTAGTAGCCGCGGTAACTGATGCACCCCACCACCAGGAAGCACCACTTGTGCAGCTCCATCGACAGCTCCGGGGTGGCGAACACGCTCCACACCACATAGGGCCGGTGCAGGTTGGCATAGCGCCGGTAGCTGCCGTTGTCGGGCAGCTTGAGTTCCTGCGAGGCAAAGTCGCGGATGCTGCCCGCCAGGGCCAGGCGCTGCGCCAGCCGCGTGTCCTTGGCCTGCTGTGCGGCGGCGATCGCGTCCGGCAGCGGCCGCGCCTCGGCCATCAGGCCGAGGTGCCCGCCGATCGACTGCGCGTAGTAGCCGACCGTGTCGCAGCCGGCCAGCACGGCTGCGAGCCCCAGCAAGGCCAGGGTTCGCAGCACGCGGGACGGCCGGCGGCTCATGACAGCATGGGCTCCGCCCGGGCGGCAGCCGCGGCGGGCGCGGCTTCGACCTGCACCAGGCAGTCGTAGAACACCGGCGCGCGGCCCAGGTCGGTCAGGCGCTGGCTGGTCAGCTCATTGGCATTCTTGCCGTCCGGCGCCAGCTTCTTCCACCAGATCGACAGCCCTACCACCAGCCCGCGCCGCGCGCGGTCGGTCACGCGGGCGCGCGCCAGCAGGCTGCCGCGGTCGTTGAAGGCGCGCACCATGACGCCGTTGGCGATGCCGCGCGCGGCGGCGTCCTCCGGGTGGATGTCGAGGTGCGGCTCGCCCTCGGTGGCGCGCAGGCTGTCGACATTGACGAAGGTGCTGTTGAGGAAATTGCGCGCCGGCGGCGAGATCATCGCCAGCGGATAGCGCGCGGCCAGCTCCGGGGCGGTCGCCGGGGTCTCGTACGGCGCCACGTAGCCGGGCAGCGGGTCGAGGCCGTCGCGGCGCATGGCTTCCGAGTAGAACTCGCACTTGCCCGAAGCCGTGGCGAAGCCGCCCGCGGCCAGCGGCGCGGCCGGCAGGTTGAGCTTCTGCCAGCCTTGCTCCTTGAGCGACTCCCAGCTGATGCCGGCGGCGCGCGGGTCCGTGGCCACGATGGCCTGCGCGGCGATCTCCTCATCGCTGTCGGCGAAGCACGGCTCGGCGAAGCCCATGCGCTGCGCCAGCCGGCGGAAGATMTCGGTGTTCGGCAGCGCCTCGCCGAGCGGGGCGACGGCCTGGTTGTTGGCCAGGAAATAGGTGTGGCCGTAGGCCTTGTGCACGTCCACGTGCTCGAGCTGGGTGGTGGCGGGCAGCAGGATGTCGGCGTAGTCGGCGGTATCGGTGCGGAACTGTTCCAGTACCACCGTGAAGAGGTCCTCGCGCGCGAAGCCCCGCGCGACGCTGGCGGAGTCGGGGGCGACCGCCACCGGGTTGCTGTTGTAGACCACCAGGGCCTCGATCTTCGGGCCCTGGTCGCTGTCGCCGGCATCCAGCAGCGCATCGCCGATGGTGCTCATGTTGACCGTGCGCGGCAGCGCCGGCAGGCCCGGCAGCAGGTCCGGGCGCTGCAGCGCCTGGTTGTCGACCGGGAAAAAGCCCGAGGTGGACAATTGCAGGCCGCCGGCGGCGTGGCGCCAGGCGCCGACCAGCGACGGCAGGCTGGCCACCGCGCGCACGGCCTGGCCGCCGCCGTGGGAGCGCTGCATGCCGTAGTTGAGGCGGATCGCCACCGGCTGGCGCTCGCGCACCGCCAGGTTGCCGTATAGCCCGGCCAGCCATTCGATGTCCGCCGCATCGATGCCGCACAGCGCGGCCGCGCGCGCCGGGCTGAATGCCTGGGCGCGCTCGCGCAGCGCATCGAAGCCCAGCGTGTGGTTGACGATGTACTCGTGGTCGAGCAGGTCGTCGCGCATCAGCACGTGCATGATGGCCAGCGCCAGCGCGCCGTCGGTGCCCGGCATGKGGGCGATATGGCGGTGGCATTTCTCGGCGGTCAGCGAGCGGTAGGGATCGATCGCCACCAGCGTGGCGCCGCGCCGCTTGGCTTCCTGCACGCGTGTCCAGAAATGCAGGTTGGAGGCGATCGGGTTGCCGCCCCAGATGATGATGAGCCGGGCGTCGGCCACATGCTCGATATCCATGCCGATGCTGGCGCCGTAGGTATAGCGCAGCGCGGTGKYGCCTGCGCTGGCGCAGATGGTGCGGTCCAGCAGCGAGGCGCCGAGCTTGTGGAAGAAGCGCGCCGCCATGCTCTCGCCCTGCACCAGGCCCATGGTGCCGGCATAGCTGTAGGGCACGATCGCCTGCGCGTCGCGCGCGGCGATGGCCGACAGGCGCGTGGCCACGGTGTCGAGCGCCTCGTCCCAGGAAATCGGCACGAACTTCCCCTCGCCCTTGGCGCCGACGCGCTTCATCGGCGCCAGCAGGCGGTCGCGGTGGTAGGTGCGGTCCGTGTAGCGCGATACCTTGGTGCACAGCACGCCCTGGGTGCCGGGATGGTCGGGATCGCCGGCCACCTTGATGGCGCGCCCGTCCTCGACGGTGACGAGCAAGGCGCAGGTATCGGGACAATCGTGCGGACAGGCTGCACGGACGATGCGGGGGGCCATGGACTCTCCTGGCAAACGGATAGGGGCGGCGGTGCGGCCGGTGCCGGGTGGCTGGGCGGCCGGGCGGTCACATGCTGCGGGGCTGCCGGTGCCGCCGCGCTTGCCGCACAGCTATGCCAGCCTGCTTCGGGCGTATGCGCGGGCCTGGCGTGTTGTACGCCGGCGTCGCCCCGACGAGCGCCGCTGGGGAAATTGCTAGGCTCYGATTGTATTCGATTATGATAGCCCGGCGCCGCGCCGGGCTATCACGCCACGGCCGGCGGCACGGCAGCGCCGGCAGAGACCGGCAAGCATTCACGGGTAAAGAAACTTACCGTTTTCACKGGGTAATCATGCAAGTGCATTCTGGGGTCAGGGCCTGGCGCATCGCCGGCCTGCTGGTGGCGTGCGCCATCGGCTCGTTMATCGCCAGMGCCGGCGCGCAGAACGGTTCGCAAGGCAGCGCGCAGAACGGCGTCAGCGCCGATGCCATCCTGCTGGGCCAGTCGGCCGCCCTCACCGGGCCCACCTCGGTGCTCGGCAAGCAGATGAATGCAGGCGCACTGCTCTATTTCGACTACGTCAACCAGCACGGCGGCGTCTACGGCCGCAAGATCGAGCTCAAGGCGCTCGACGACTACTACGAGCCGGACGTCGCGGCCAAGAACACCCGCACCCTGATCGACGAAGACCACGCCTTTGCCCTGTTCGGCTACGTGGGCACCGCCACCAGCGAGGCGTCCCTGCCGCTGGCCACGCAAGCCCGGGTGCCGTTCTTCGCCCCGTTCACGGGTGTGCAGTCGCTGCGCCAGCCGTTCAACCGCTACGCCTTCCATGTGCGCGCCGGCTACAACGAGGAAACCGCCGCCATCCTGCGGCAGATCCAGACCACGGGCCTCAAGCGCGTGGCCGTCGTCTACAACGACGACGCCTTTGGCAAGGCCGGGGTCGACGGGCTCKAGCGCGCGCTCAAGGCATCGCCCGACAGCGGCGTGCAGATCGTCGCGCGCGAGGGGGTGGTGCGCAACACCACGGAAATCGGCGACGCCATGCAGGGTTCGATGAGGGCCAAGCCGGATGCGGTGGTCATGATCAGCGCGTACAAGACCGCCGGCGCCTTCGTCAAGGAAGCGCTGCGGCGCGGCTATAACGGCCAGTTCTACAACGTGTCCTTCGTCGGCACGCAGGCGCTGGCCAAGGAAGTGGGCCCGAAGGGCAGCGGCGTGATCATCTCGCAGGTCATGCCCCACCCCGGCAACGCGACGCTGCCGGTGGTGCGCGAATACCTGCGCCTGCTGCAGGCGGCGGGCAAGCCCAACGAGTTCGACTACGCCAGCATCGAAGGCTTCATCGCCGCCAAGGCGATGGTCGAAGGCCTGCGCCGCGCCGGCAAAGACCTCACCCGCGAGAAGCTGATGGCGGCGCTGGAGACCATGAAGAGTTTCGACCTGGGCGGCTTTGTCGTCAATTTCGGACCGGACAGCCATGTCGGCTCGAAATTCGTCGAGATGACCATCATCAACTCGCGCGGGCAGGTCATCCGCTGAGGTCTTCAGAGCACCGTTGGGTGATGCCTGGCCAAGCCCACCCCGGGCTCTGCTTGTCTGCCCTCCCCCGCTTGCCGGCTTGCGGGCTTGCGGGGACGAGGGCGGGCGCCGGCCATGACGCCACGCGCGCGCCAGCCGCTTACGCCATATCGTTCAAATGGCAGGCCGAGAAGCGCTGCGGCGCGATTTCCCTGAGCAGCGGCTGTTCCTCCCGGCAGCGCGGCATGGMATGCGGGCAGCGCGGGTGGAAATGGCAGCCCGGCGGCGGGTTCAGCGGCGAGGGAATCTCGCCCTTGATGGCCACGAAGGTCTTCTTGCCGACCTCCAGCTTGGGCGCCTCGGCCAGCAGCGCCTGGGTATAGGGATGGTTGGGGCTGGCGAACACATCTTCTGCCGGCGCCGACTCCACTACCCGCCCCAGGTACATGATCACCACGCGGTCGCTGATGTGCTTGACCACGCCCAGGTCATGGCTGATGAAGAGRTASGTMAGGTTGAGATCCTGGCGCAGGCGCATGAACAGGTTCAGCACCTGSGCCTGGATCGASACATCGAGYGCGGCSACCGATTCGTCGCASACCAGGAAYTCCGGCTTGACCGCCAGGGCGCGCGCAATGCCGATGCGGGCCCGCTGCCCGCCCGAGAACTGGTGCGGGAAGCGGCGCAGCACGGTGGGATCCATGCCCACGCGCACCAGCATGTCCTCCACATAGCGCTTCTGCTCGCCGCGCGGCACCATGCCGTGCACCACCGGGGCCTCGCCGACGATGTCCATCACGCGCAGGCGCGGGTTCAGCGAAGCATAGGGATCCTGGAAGATCATCTGGATCGCCAGCTGCTTCTCGCGTTTCTTCTCTGGCGGCAGGCGATCCAGGTCCACGCCCTTCCAGCGGMGCGCGCCTTCGGTCAGCGAATGCAGGCCGACCGCCATGCGCCCCAGCGTGGACTTGCCGCAGCCGGATTCGCCGACCAGGCCGACCACTTCGCCGGTGCGGATGGACAGGTCGACGCGATCCACGGCGTGCACGACCTCTTCGCGCGCGCCGGCGCCGAACAGGTTGGCGATCCTGGCGGCGGTGTCGAGCGACTTGACGAAGCGCTTGGAGACGCCTTCCAGTTCGAGGATCGGCGCGCTGGGCGTGGGTTCGGCGGTGGGTTCCGGCATATTGGAAGCGAGGGCGGGGTCAACGACGGCGGCACTCATGCGGCCTCCTGCTGGGACAGAACCGGATGGAAGCAGCGCAGGTGGCGCCCGTMGGCCGCGGTGTCGAGCGGGGGCGGCGTCTTGCACACGTCGGTGGCGTAGGCGCAGCGCTCGCGGAACGCGCAGCCGGATGGCAGGTTCAGCAGCGACGGCGTCATGCCGGGGATCTGCCGCAGCGGCGCGCCGCGCGGATTGCGCGACGGCGCCGAGCTGATCAGCCCGTGGGTGTAGGGGTGCTCGGGCCGCTCCAGGACCTGCCGCACGTCCCCGGATTCGACGATCTTGCCGGCGTACATCACGCACACCGCATCGGCCAGGCCCGCCACCACGGACAGGTCATGGGTGATCCAGATCAGCGCGGTGCMGGATTCGCGGCACAGCTTCTGCATCTCGTAGAGAATCTGTCCCTGGATGGTCACGTCGAGCGCGGTGGTGGGCTCGTCGGCGATGATCAGGTCGGGCTTGTTGAGCAGCGCGATGGCGATCGCCACGCGCTGGCGCATGCCGCCCGAGAACTGGTGCGGATAGGCCTGCAGGCGCTCGTCCGGCGAAGGAATGCCCACGCGCGCCAGCGCGTTGCGGGCGCGTTCGCGCGCCACCGCCTTGCCGATCTTCTCGTGCGCCAGCACCGCCTCGATCATCTGCGTGTCGATGCGCAGGACCGGGTTGAGCGTCATCATCGGGTCCTGGAAGATCATCGCGATGCGGTTGCCGCGCACGTCGCGCATCTGGCCCGGCGTGAKGCGGCGCAGGTCGCGCGTGATGCCGTCGCGGCTGGTCAGCTCGATGCGGCCGTCCATCACTTTGCCGGGCGGATCGATCAGGCCCATGATCGAGTAGCCGGTCATCGATTTGCCCGAACCGGACTCGCCCACCAGTCCCATGATCTCGCCGCGGCCGACCGAGAACGAGACGTCGTCGACGGCGCGCGCCACGCCGGCGCGCGTGAAGAACTGGGTCTTGAGACCTTCCACCAGCAGGGTAGGCTTGCTCATGTTCGCTCCTGTCGTGCTGCGTTACTGCGTCTGCAGGCGCGGATTGAGGACGTCGCGCAACTGGTCGGCGACCAGGTTCATGGCCACGATGGTGACCACCAGCGCGATGCCGGGGAAGAAGCTGATCCAGTACTTGCCCGAGAGCATGTACTGCTGGCCGTTGGCGATCAGCGAGCCCAGCGACGGCTCGGTGATGGGCACGCCMAGGCCGAGAAAGGACAGCGTGGCCTCGAGCGTGATGGCCGAGGCCACCTGCAGCGCCGCGATCACGATCAGCGGCGGCAGGCAGTTGGGCAGCAGGTGGCGGAACATGATCCGCCCCGGCGGCAGGCCCAGGCAAGTGGCGGCCTCGATGTATTCCTTGCGGCGCTCCACCAGCGCCGCGCTGCGCGTGGTGCGGGCGTAGTAGGCCCACTGCACCGCCACCAGCGCGATCACGATATTGCCGAGGCCGGGGCGCAGGAAGGCCAGCAGGATCAGCGCCAGCAGGATGGGMGGGAACGACAGTTGCAGGTCGGCCACGCGCATGATGATGGCCTCGGTGCGCCCGCCGAGGAAGCCGGCGATCAGTCCCAGCGTGGCGCCCAGCAGCAGCGCGATCACGGTGCTGACCACGCCCACGCCGATGCTGATGCGCAGGCCATACATCACCGCCGAAAGGATGTCGCGGCCCTGCTCGTCCGAGCCGAGCAGGAAGGTCATGCCGCCGGCGGATTGCTCGCCCGGCGCCAGCCGCGCGTCCAGCACGTCGAGCGTGGCCAGGTCATACGGGTTCTGCGGCGACAGCAGCGGTGCGAACAGCGCGATCAGTACGATCACGATCAGCAGCGCCAGGCCGGTGACGGCGATCTTGCTGGCGAAGAACTGGGCGGCGAAGCGCCGCAGCGGGGTCTGCTCGGCGCGCGGCGCCGGCGCCGCCGTGGTTTCGGTTGCGGTTGTCATGGCTCAGCCCTTGTTGTCGGCGATACGCACGCGCGGATCGAGCACGCTGTAGATGATGTCCACGAACAGGTTGATCAGGATGAACAGCGTCACGATCACCATCAGGTAGGCCACGATCACGGGCCGGTCGAGCAGCTGGATCGAGTCGATGATCAGCTTGCCCATGCCCGGCCAGGCGAAGATCGATTCGGTCACGATGGCGAACGCGATGATCGAGCCGAACTGCAGCGCAATCACCGTKACGATCGGGATCATGATGTTCTTGAGCACATGCACGCCGACGATGCGGGTGTTGGACAGGCCCTTGGCGCGCGCGAACTTGACGTAGTCCTGCAGCATCGCCTCCTGCGTCCCGGCGCGCGTGAGCCGGATCACCATGGCGATATTGAGCAGCGACAGCGTCACTGCGGGCAGCAGCAGGTGGCGCAGGCCRTCCACCGTGAGGAAGCTGACCGGGATGCCCAGCAGCGAGGCGGTCTCGCCGCGCCCGTTGGACGGCAGCCAGCMGAGTTGCACGGCGAACACCATGATCAGCATCAGGCCGACCCAGAAGGTGGGCAGCGAGAAGCCGAGGATGGACACGCCCATGATGGTCTTGCCCGCCACGCCGCCGGGGCGCAGGCCGGCCCACAGGCCGAGCGGAATGCCGAGCAGCACGGCCAGCAGGATGGCGCAGATGGCGAGCTCCATGGTGGCCGGCATGCGTTCGAAGATCAGCTTGAGCGCGGGCGTGCCGTGCGCGAACGACATGCCKAGATCGCCGTGCAGCGCGTTGCGCAGGAAGATCCAGTATTGTTCCCAGAGGGGCTTGTCGAGCCCGAGCGCCGCAATGGTGCGCTTGATGTCTTCCTGGTCGGCCTGAGGATTGATCAGGATGTCGACCGGGTTGCCGATGGCGAAGACGCCGAGGAAAACGAGCAGCGACATGACGAAGAGCACGACCACGCTCTGCATCAGGCGCMGGATGATGAAGACCAGCATGTTCGGAAGCTTTCCTTCGCCGGCGTCGGCCACCGCGCCTGTTGGGCGCCGCGTGGCTGCACCGGCAGTCGGCTTGTGGCTAGGCCCGGCTACCGTCCGGGGTTGATTCGCCGGGAGGCGGCCGCCGAGACCGCGGTCGCCTCCCGTTGCAAGCCGCCAGGCGCGCGCGCGGGGCGCGCCATCAGGCCGCGCGCCCCGCCGTCACGTCACTGCGGCCGGAAATTGTGCGCGTACGTCCGTTMGTCGGTACGCGGCACATAGATGATGCCCTTCTGGGTGGCCCAGGTGGTCACCTGTTGGTGGATCGGGATGATACCGCCATCGTTGACGGCGATCGCGGTGGCTTCCTGCAGCAGCTTGGAGCGCTCCGGGTCATCCACGGTGGACAAGGCCTTCTMAAGCACCACGTCCATCTTCGGATTGCAGTATTCGCCCCAGTTGACGTTGCCGAAGCCCTTCTTGGCATCCTCGCAGGCGAGCAGCGCGCGCAGCGGCGAGCTCACCTCGCCGGTCTGCGCGCCCCAGCCCAGCAGCCCGAACGAGAATTCATGCTTGACGCCCTTGGCCGAGTAGGTCGCCATCGGCATGCCTTCGACCTTGGTCGCGATACCGATGCGGGTCAGGTTCTGGGCGATGGTCTGGGCGATCTTCTCGTCGTTGACATAGCGGTTGTTCGGCGTGTGCAGGGTGATGCCGAAGCCGTTCGGGTAGCCGGCTTCCGCCAGCAGCTTCTTGGCGCCTTCGGGGTCGTACTTGACCGTCTTCAGGTTCGGGTTGTAGCCGAACAGCGTGGGCGGCACCAGGTTGTTGGTCGGCTCGGACAGGCCTTCCATCAGGCGATCCTTGATGCCCTGGCGGTTGATCGCCATGCTGACGGCGGTGCGCACCCGCGCGTCCTTCATCGGGTTCTTGTCCATCGGCGCGCCTTCCTTGGTCGTGACGAACGGCGACTTGTCGCGCTTGTCATCCGAATAAAGGTAGATCACGCGGTGCGAAATCTTCGAGAAGAAGCTCAGCTTCGGATCCTTGCGCACCTGCGGCAGGTCCGGGGTCGGCACGTTCTCTATGGCCTGCACGTCACCGGCCAGCAGCGCCGCCATGCGCGTGGCCCCGTTCGGGATGAAGCGCAGCGTCACCTTGTCCCAGGCCGGCTTGGGACCCCAGTAGTCGGGGTTCTTCACGAGTTCGACCCGGTCGTCGCGCGCATAGCTCACGAACTTGAACGGACCGGTGCCGACCATGCCCTTGCCCTGCGCGAAATCGTCCGAGGTCAGGCCTTGCGTGGCCTTCTTCTGCACGACGAAGATCGACGTGAGGTCGTTCAGCATCAGCGGGTAAGGCGCGTTGGTGGTCAGCTGGATGGTGTACTTGTCGATCACCTTCTTGTTGATGATCGCCTTGGTGTAGACGTCGAACTTGCCGGGGCTGTTCTGGATCGTGGCCGGGCGGTCGAGCGACCAGACGATATCGTCGGTGGTCAGTTCCGAGCCGTCATGGAACTTCACTCCCTTGCGGATCTTGAATTCCCAGGTCAGGTTGTTGACGAGCTTCCAGGACTCGGCCAGGCCGGGGATGATCTTGCTGTCCGCGTCCATCTTCACCAGGCACTCGAAGATGTGCTCGGAGACATTGATGTTGGAGAACAGGTTGTAGAAGTGCGGATCCATCGAGGTCGGCGGCGAACTCATGGCCAGCTTGAAATCCACTGCGTGTGCCTGGCCGGCGAAACCGAAGCTCATGGCCGCGGTCACCACCATGGCACCAAATGCCTTCTTGCTTGTGCGAAGGGACATCGCGCAACTCTCCCGGGAAGAAATGTAGCAAACGACTACTAGGGGCAGCGAAGCCGTATGGGGCCGCGCGCCGCATTTTGGTGCGGCTGCCGGCGCAATACGCGGCAACGTTGCCGGACAGGCACATCAAGCATGAACTGTTCCAGCAGTGGTACCCGGGGGGCAATGCGGAGAAACCCCCGCGCGCAGGATGCGCCGCAACATGCGCTTGCGGCGCGCCTTGGGGCATACCCTGCGCGCACGCGCCACGCTCTGTGCCGCTTTGGCGCTTTGCCGGCAGCCGTCGTATGATCCGGTTATCCCTCGCCCAAACTGGCATCATGACACTCCTCCCCGAAATTCTTAAGGCGCAGTCCGAGATCCGCGCCATCCGCCGCGATATCCACGCCCACCCCGAACTCTGCTTCAAGGAAGAACGCACGTCCGACGTGGTGGCGAAKACGCTCGCCGGCTGGGGCATCGAAGTCCATCGCGGCCTTGGCACCACCGGCCTGGTTGGCGTGATCCGCAATGGCAACGGCAAGCGCAGCATCGGCCTGCGCGCGGACATGGACGCCCTGCCGCTGCAGGAGGCCAACACGTTCGGCCATCGCTCGCAGAATGACGGGCGCATGCACGCCTGCGGCCATGACGGCCACACTGCCATGCTGCTCGGCGCGGCCCGCTACCTGGCCGAGCACCGTCATTTCGACGGCACCGTCAACCTGATCTTCCAGCCGGCCGAGGAAGGCGGCGGCGGCGCGCGCGAGATGATCAAGGACGGCCTGTTCGAGCGCTTCCCCTGCGATGCCGTGTTCGGCATGCACAACTGGCCCGGCATGCCGGCCGGCTATTTCGGTACCACGCCGGGGCCGCTGATGGCATCGAGCAATGAATTCCGCATCGTCGTGCATGGCAAGGGCGCGCACGCAGCGCTGCCGCACAACGGCAACGACCCGGTCTTTGCCGGCACGCAGATCGTTTCCGCGCTGCAGGGCATCATCACGCGCAACAAGCGCCCGATCGACGCCGCGGTGATCTCGGTCACGCAATTCCACGCCGGCGATGCCACCAATATCGTGCCGGATCAGGCGTGGATCGGCGGCACCGTGCGCACCTTCACGCTGCCGGTGCTGGACCTGATCGAGCGCCGCATGGAAGAAGTGGCCAAGGCGGTCGCCAGCGCATTCGATTGCACCGTCGAATTCCAGTTTCACCGGAACTACCCGCCCACGGTGAACAGCGAGGCGGAAACGGCGTTCGCGGTCGAAGTGGCTGGCGAGCTGGTGGGGCCGGGCAACGTCGACGGCAAGATCGAACCGACCATGGGGGCCGAGGACTTCTCCTTCATGCTGCTGGAAAAGCCGGGCTGCTACCTGTTCATCGGCAATGGCGAAGGCACGCATCGCGAAGCCGGTCACGGCATCGGCCCCTGCATGCTGCATAACCCCAGCTACGACTTCAACGACGAGATCCTGCCGGTTGGCTCGACGTTCTTCGTCAAGCTGGTCGAGAAATGGCTCGCGCCGGCCTGAGGCCGCGCATGACGCGTCTGGGCTGCAAATAGAAAAGCGCCGGGGTCCGGCGCTTTTTTCCTTGGACGGTGCCGGCCGATGCCGATGTCCTCAGTCGAGCGCGATGTCGCCGTACCAGCTTTCCGCGCGGCTCTTGGTGTTGTCGGTGTCGGTCATGATGCCGATGGCCACCACCTTGCCGGGATCGACACCGAACGCCTTGCGGTAGTCGGCGCGCAGGTCGCGACGATGGCAGCGCCATTCGTTGGTGTGCGCGGTGCCGGAGTCCACGACGATCATGCGCACGCGCTCCGTATGCGGGTTGGACACCACCGCGCCCTCCGGCTTGCGGCCGCCCCAGATGTACATCAGCGTGGCATAGGGCATCTCGCGCCCGGTAGTCAGCCGCGCCATTTCGTACATCAGCTGGTCCTTGAGCGAGAGGCTGCCTTTGTCGCCGTCGAACGCCACGAAGATGCGCAGCGGCGCATCCTCGCGGGGCGCCTGGGTGTTGTCGGCGGAGCGAATCACGTCGCGCGTCTTCCAGGTCCAGTTGAGCATGCCGGCATCGCGGCTGACCAGTGGAACATACAACCCGGACGCCGAACTGTCGGCTTCTGCATGCAACACGACGCGTTGATCGACTTCCGCCAGGGAATAGCGCGTAGGAATCTTGTTGCGATTGACCGTCCAAGGCTGCCAGCCAGGAGGGTCGGTCCGCCCCGACGGGATGGCAGAGAATAGCGGCAAGCGAGTCAGCAGTGGTGGCTCGGCGGCGTCGCTGAGTTGCTCGCCTTCCCCACCGGCGGTGTTTGCCGCCACGAGTTTCTGTACAGCGTGTCCGAGCAGCGCGGCATCCGCGTCAGGCGGATTGCCCTGTTTCAGCGTCTCGATATGCGCGGCAAAACGATCGCAATCGATTGCCGATGGCGCAGCAATGGCGCCCGGCCCCGATTCCACGGCCGCCGTGCGGACCGCGGGAGCCTGTCCCACCGTGCCGCAACCCGCCAAAATGAGCGCGCCTACCACGCCGGTCAATACCGGCAGGCAAAATCTGGCCGCCATCAGTCCCCCAAACCTGTATTCCACCACCGGTCACGGCCTGCGTACTGAGGGGTTTCAAGGGAGAGCCTGGCGATTACCTACTTTCACACGGGTAATCCGCACTATCATCGGCGTGGAGTCGTTTCACGGTCCTGTTCGGGATGGGAAGGGGTGGTTCCAACTCGCTATGGTCACCAGGCATAAACGGTGTGCCGTGCCGGCGTTGAGCCAGCACAGCAAATAGGGATGTAGTCAGGTTGCGAGGTATCGGCCGAGCTTTGCAGCGGCACGCGATACGTCATACCAGGAGAAACACACTGGTTATAGGATCAAGCCTTACGGGCAATTAGTACTGGTTAGCTTAACGCATTACTGCGCTTCCACACCCAGCCTATCAACGTCCTGGTCTCGAACGACCCTTCAAGGAGGTCAAGCCTCCAGGGAATCCTCATCTTCAGGCGAGTTTCCCGCTTAGATGCTTTCAGCGGTTATCTCTTCCGTACATAGCTACCCTGCGATGCCTCTGGCGAGACAACAGGTACACCAGCGGTACGTCCACTCCGGTCCTCTCGTACTAGGAGCAGCCCCCGTCAAGATTCCAACGCCCACGGCAGATAGGGACCAAACTGTCTCACGACGTTTTAAACCCAGCTCACGTACCTCTTTAAATGGCGAACAGCCATACCCTTGGGACCGGCTACAGCCCCAGGATGAGATGAGCCGACATCGAGGTGCCAAACACCGCCGTCGATATGAACTCTTGGGCGGTATCAGCCTGTTATCCCCAGAGTACCTTTTATCCGTTGAGCGATGGCCCTTCCATTCAGAACCACCGGATCACTATGTCCTGCTTTCGCACCTGCTCGACTTGTCGGTCTCGCAGTTAAGCACGCTTTTGCCATTGCACTTTAGGTACGATGTCCGACCGTACCAAGCGTACCTTCGAACTCCTCCGTTACACTTTGGGAGGAGACCGCCCCAGTCAAACTGCCTACCATGCACTGTCCCCGAYCCGGATTCACGGRCCAAGGTTAGAACCTCAAACAAACCAGGGTGGTATTTCAAGGACGGCTCCACGCAGACTAGCGTCCACGCTTCAAAGCCTCCCACCTATCCTACACAGATCGGTTCAAAGTCCAATGCAAAGCTACAGTAAAGGTTCATGGGGTCTTTCCGTCTAGCCGCGGGGAGATTGCATCATCACAAACACTTCAACTTCGCTGAGTCTCGGGAGGAGACAGTGTGGCCATCGTTACGCCATTCGTGCAGGTCGGAACTTACCCGACAAGGAATTTCGCTACCTTAGGACCGTTATAGTTACGGCCGCCGTTTACCGGGACTTCAATCAAGAGCTTGCACCCCATCATTTAATCTTCCGGCACCGGGCAGGCGTCACACCCTATACGTCCACTTTCGTGTTTGCAGAGTGCTGTGTTTTTATTAAACAGTCGCAGCCACCATTTTATTGCAACCCCTTCACCCTCCTGGCGCAGGCCAGTCAAGCTACAAGGGCGTACCTTATCCCGAAGTTACGGTACCAATTTGCCGAGTTCCTTCTCCCGAGTTCTCTCAAGCGCCTTAGAATACTCATCTCGCCCACCTGTGTCGGTTTGCGGTACGGTCTCGTATGACTGAAGCTTAGAGGCTTTTCTTGGAACCACTTCCAATTGCTTCGCAGCACTAGGCCGCTCGCCCCATATCCTTGAATTCCGCGCCCGGATTTGCCTAAGCGCCTTCTCCAATACAGGGACCGGGACTTCCAACACCCGGACAACCTTCCGCGATCCGTCCCCCCATCGCATCATACGACGGTGCAGGAATATTAACCTGCTTCCCATCAGCTACGCATCTCTGCCTCGCCTTAGGGGCCGACTCACCCTACGCCGATGAACGTTGCGTAGGAAACCTTGGGCTTACGGCGAGGGGGCTTTTCACCCCCTTTATCGCTACTCATGTCAGCATTCGCACTTCTGATACCTCCAGCATCCTTTACAAGACACCTTCACAGGCTTACAGAACGCTCTCCTACCATGCGTGCACTCCTTTAAATCCACTTCACTTGCTACCCAACATCACTGTTGGGCGCTTTGTCGATGCTGCGCATCGACAAGCAAGGTGCACTTAAAGGAATGCACGCATCCGCAGCTTCGGTGACTGGCTTAGCCCCGTTACATCTTCCGCGCAGGACGACTCGATCAGTGAGCTATTACGCTTTCTTTAAAGGGTGGCTGCTTCTAAGCCAACCTCCTGACTGTTTTAGCCTTCCCACTTCGTTTCCCACTTAGCCAATCTTAGGGACCTTAGCTGGCGGTCTGGGTTGTTTCCCTCTTGACACCGGACGTTAGCACCCGATGTCTGTCTCCCGTGATTGCACTCTTCGGTATTCGGAGTTTGCTATGGCGGGGTAATCAGCAATAGACCCCCCAACCATGACAGTGCTCTACCCCCGAAGGTGAGACACGAGGCACTACCTAAATAGTTTTCGGAGAGAACCAGCTATTTCCAGACTTGTTTAGCCTTTCACCCCTATCCACAGCTCATCCCCTAACTTTTCAACGTTAGTGGGTTCGGTCCTCCAGTACGTGTTACCGCACCTTCAACCTGGCCATGGATAGATCGTCTGGTTTCGGGTCTACACCCAGCGACTGAACGCCCTATTCGGACTCGCTTTCGCTACGCCTTCCCTAATCGGTTAAGCTTGCCACTGAATGTAAGTCGCTGACCCATTATACAAAAGGTACGCCGTCACCCCGCTTTAAGCGCTCTCGCGCTTAAACCGCTTTGCGCGYCAGTGGTGCTATTTCACACTGGAGTCTTTTGACGATTTTCACTACCGTGAAAATCGCCGAAAGCGCTTAAAGCGGGGCTCCGACTGTTTGTATGCATGCGGTTTCAGGATCTATTTCACTCCCCTCCCGGGGTTCTTTTCGCCTTTCCCTCACGGTACTGGTTCACTATCGGTCGATCACGAGTATTTAGCCTTGGAGGATGGTCCCCCCATCTTCAGACAGGATTTCACGTGTCCCGCCCTACTTGTCGTACACCTAGTTCCACAACGCTGTTTTCGCATACAGGGCTATCACCTGCTATGGCCGRCCTTTCCAGACCGTTCTGCTAACAACACTGCTAAAGAGTACAAGGCTCTTCCCATTTCGTTCGCCACTACTCTGGGAATCTCGGTTGATTTCTGTTCCTGCAGCTACTTAGATGTTTCAGTTCGCCGCGTTCGCTTCCCTGACCTATGTATTCAGTCAGGGATGACCCATWCGGGCCGGGTTTCCCCATTCGGACATCTCCGGATCAAAGCTTGTTTGCCAGCTACAGGATGAGTTCTCGCATTTGTGCCGTATTCCAAGTCATCTTTCGATCACTTAAATACATTTCGGTTGATACAATCACAACCCGGTATCGTGTTTTGTACTGCAGCGTCTCATCAACGCTTCACGACACCTTTACTACATCCCATATTGTTAAAGAACAGCCGAGCGGGACTTGGTCCCGCATCGTCTTGGCCAAGGCCAAAGGCAAACGCTCAATCCTAAGCGCTTGCCTTTGACGACCAATCCCAAGGTACAACAGTAAATGGTGGAGGATGACGGGATCGAACCGACGACCCCCTGCTTGCAAAGCAGGTGCTCTCCCAGCTGAGCTAATCCCCCMATACTGCTGCGAGGCTCAACATCGAACCATCGTCCGTAACTTGGTGGGTCTGGTAGGACTTGAACCTACGACCCCCGCCTTATCAAGACGGTGCTCTAACCACCTGAGCTACAGACCCTTGGCTGTAACAGCAAACAAACCTGAAAGGAGGTGATCCAGCCGCACCTTCCGATACGGCTACCTTGTTACGACTTCACCCCAGTCATGAACCCTGCCGTGGTAATCGCCCTCCTTGCGGTTAGGCTAACTACTTCTGGCAAAACCCACTCCCATGGTGTGACGGGCGGTGTGTACAAGACCCGGGAACGTATTCACCGCGGCATGCTGATCCGCGATTACTAGCGATTCCAGCTTCACGTAGTCGAGTTGCAGACTACGATCCGGACTACGATGCGTTTTCTGGGATTAGCTCCCCCTCGCGGGTTGGCAACCCTCTGTACGCACCATTGTATGACGTGTGAAGCCCTACCCATAAGGGCCATGAGGACTTGACGTCATCCCCACCTTCCTCCGGTTTGTCACCGGCAGTCTCTCTAGAGTGCCCTTTCGTAGCAACTAGAGACAAGGGTTGCGCTCGTTGCGGGACTTAACCCAACATCTCACGACACGAGCTGACGACAGCCATGCAGCACCTGTGTCCACTTTCTCTTTCGAGCACCTGATGCATCTCTGCTTCGTTAGTGGCATGTCAAGGGTAGGTAAGGTTTTTCGCGTTGCATCGAATTAATCCACATCATCCACCGCTTGTGCGGGTCCCCGTCAATTCCTTTGAGTTTTAATCTTGCGACCGTACTCCCCAGGCGGTCAACTTCACGCGTTAGCTACGTTACTGAAGAAATGAATCCCCAACAACTAGTTGACATCGTTTAGGGCGTGGACTACCAGGGTATCTAATCCTGTTTGCTCCCCACGCTTTCGTGCATGAGCGTCAGTGACGTCCCAGGGGGCTGCCTTCGCCATCGGTATTCCTCCACATCTCTACGCATTTCACTGCTACACGTGGAATTCTACCCCCCTCTGACATACTCTAGCCTTGCAGTCACAAGCGCCATTCCCAAGTTGAGCTCGGGGATTTCACGCCTGTCTTACAAAACCGCCTGCGCACGCTTTACGCCCAGTAATTCCGATTAACGCTCGCACCCTACGTATTACCGCGGCTGCTGGCACGTAGTTAGCCGGTGCTTATTCTTCCGGTACCGTCATCCCCCCGAGGTATTAACCCAGAGGATTTCTTTCCGGACAAAAGTGCTTTACAACCCGAAGGCCTTCTTCACACACGCGGCATTGCTGGATCAGGGTTGCCCCCATTGTCCAAAATTCCCCACTGCTGCCTCCCGTAGGAGTCTGGGCCGTGTCTCAGTCCCAGTGTGGCTGATCGTCCTCTCAGACCAGCTACTGATCGTCGCCTTGGTAGGCTTTTACCCTACCAACTAGCTAATCAGACATCGGCCGCTCCTATCGCGCGAGGCCTTRCGGTCCCCCGCTTTCACCCTCAGGTCGTATGCGGTATTAGCTAATCTTTCGACTAGTTATCCCCCACGACAGGGCACGTTCCGATGTATTACTCACCCGTTCGCCACTCGCCACCAGGATTGCTCCCGTGCTGCCGTTCGACTTGCATGTGTAAGGCATGCCGCCAGCGTTCAATCTGAGCCAGGATCAAACTCTTCAGTTCAATACCTGTGTGGTGCCGAAGCACCTCGCTCTTTCGAGCGGTCGCTCACTCTCAGAAAACTGACTCGATCCTCCCGAAGAAGAACCGAACATGTTTTACTGTGCGAGCACTTTATAACTTGTAAGCTCC
>NZ_JBFTLQ010000133.1:0-14194 GCF_056396525.1 Cupriavidus sp. 05T41 | reverse complement strand
CCGTGGCCGCCACCACCTCCGTTGCCACCGCCGTGACCGCCACCGCCTCCGTTACCGCCTCCGTTACCGCCGCCGTGGCCACCACCGTGACCACCACCGTGACCACCGCCGCTACCGCCGCCGTGACCACCTCCGCCGCCACCATGCCCGCCGCCGTAGCCCGGCGGACGCTCTCCGTGCGGAGGACCGCCGGGCGGGCGCGCATGCGGCGGCGCATAGCCGGGGCCATGTCCGTACKGTGACGGGCGCGGCGCCCAGCGTCCCTGGTCGTGATACCAGGGACGATTGCGATAGTAGTTACCCCAATACGAACCGATGGTGAAGCTGACGATGGGCAAGCCGATCATGGTGCCGTAGTTGAGCACCGGTACCTGGCTGCCCTGGTAGGGGTAGCTGAGCATGCCCGCATAGACCCAGCCACGCAGGTTGGGCAAGGCCACGTCGCACCAGGTGTACTGGGCGATGCAGCCCATGACCGAGAGTGGCGTGCCGCCCGCGAGTTGGGCAACCACCGGGTATTCCTGTCCCGGTCCGGCCAGCAGGTTGACGGGGCCGGCCGTGAATGCCCGCCCGGGTTGCGCATGGACCGCGCCKGGCAAGGCCGCCGCGGTGGCGAATACCGCCAGGGCGCATTGCACTATGCTGCGGTGCATTGTGTGTCTCCTGCTCGAAGCCGGGCGCAGGCGAAGACCGCGGCATGGATCATGCCRCTGCAGTGCAGCGGACAGCGAATCGGGGCCGTGCTAACGGCTTGCCCCGTTCACCCCATGGTGTGCCATGGCGAGACCGAGAACGCGACCATCAGGGCCGAGACGATGGCGGGGGCGCCGAATTTGATGGCGCGGGATTGCGCGAGCGTGCCGAGCAGGACATAGAGGCACACCAGGACAATAGCGCACACGAAGACAAGGCTTTGATAATCTTGCATTTGATGTCTCCCTTAGCCGTTATATCTTTAACGTTATATCTAATGACACCGTCCGTACGCAGAGCTGCCTTGAGCACGTTCGAGTTCATGGTATGCCTGTAACCTCCGCGCTGCAATCGGGACGGCCAGAGGGTATACGCGCACATTCCTCGCGCGCGCCGCACGAAATCACGCGCATTCCCGTTCGCGCGGATCCATGCATTTCACTTATCTGATCGGCAGGGGACACGAATGGAATTCAAATGCAGATGGCACGCGCCGGCCGCCGGCGCACTGATCGCGATTGGCCTCGCCTGCGGGCTCGGCAATGCTCGCGCGGCGGGAATGCAGGTGTCTTCTTCCTCGTATGCGGAAGGCACCTCCATACCCTCGCTGCATGCCAATGACACGCAGAATTGCGGCGGCAAGGGGGTGACACCGCAGGTCTCCTGGTCCAATCTTCCCGCCGGCGCGAAATCGGTCGCGGTGCTGTTGTTCGACCCCGATGGCGCAAACGGGCTCAGCGTCTCGCACTGGGTCGCGTACAACATCGCGGCCGAGCGCGGGCAGCTCAAGCAGGGCGAAGGGAGGAGCAGCGGGGATGGCATCACGGTGGGCAAGAACGTGACTGGCGACATGGCCTACCGGGGCCCCTGTCCGACGGTCGGCGACGTGCCGCATCACTATGTGCTGAGCGTGGTCGCCAGCGACCTCGCGCCTGGCGCGCTACCGCAGGGACTGAGCCGGGACGAATTGTTCTCTGCGCTCAAGGGGCACGCGCTCGGCGCACAGAGCGTGGTMGGCAGGTACGGGCGCTGAGTGCGCCGTCAGCGGGATATGGCGCCGGCACCGTGACACCAGGTGCCGGCGCCGGTTGCGCATCACAGCGGGACGACCTTGGGCGGCGGCGATTCCGCATGACCCATGCCGGGCAGGGTCACTGGCAGTGGCATCGACTTGAGCAAGTCGCGCATCTGCGGCGGCAGCCATGGAAAGCCACAGGACGCCGATGGCGGGGAAAAGCCGGGGTCGAGGTCGCGGTTGAGATAGGCGATGCCGCCACGCGTGGCGGCCATGGCGTGGCGGTCCATGCCATCGGCACGGGACAGGTCTCGGATCAACAGGGTTTGCATGACAGTCTCCAGACGGTTTGATTGCGAGCGGCAGAGGTGCGCTCACAGGCAAGACGCATGGAATGTGCCATCGGGAAATCGGCCGCACTGTGCGCCGCAGGCGGCAGCGCCGCGGCAAGGTGGTGGCTCGCGGCAGACATGGTGTGCCAGGGTGTTCGCGGGCTGCCGACGACGTGGCGGATGTGCCGTTGCAGCCGGCGATGTMGATGCCCGGCTTCTGCATCGATCGCGCAGCCCGCCAGTTGCCGATGGCACGCCGCGCCACGCTCAATCAAGCCAGCCGCAAGTTGCGCGAGCCATGCGGTCGTCCGGCCTGAAGGGCGGGCGCTTCCGGCATGGTGTCATGCGCCGGCGGGCCGGACCCGCGCATGTTCGGGTTGCGAAGAGGGCCAGGCAAGATCGCGCCCGGCAAGCAGGCGGCCGCCTTCGGCACCCCTCGTTCCCGGATGGCCGGCGGCGCCTTCGGCGGCCGGGCTCATGGTGCGCGCCGGCGCCGCCGACACGCCGCTCTGGTCCTGGCCGGCGACGATGCGTGCCGGGTCCGCGGCAGGTGCGGCCTTGCCGTCGTGCATCCTGTCGGTAAAGGCATCCGAGGCCGGCCGATGCAGGTTGTAGCCGTACCTGTCCCCGGGATGCGTGCTTTCGCGCGGGCCGGTGGCTTGTGCCGCGCCCGATAGACAGGCGGCCACGAGACTGCCCGCGATCAGCAGGTCCTTGAAAATGAGATGCTTGTTCATGATGAAGATACTCTCCTTGCTGCTATAGATCCGCCTTGCCGGCGGGGTTGCGGGCCCCGGAGAGGTCCGGGTTCCGTTTCAAAGTCCGCTGCCTTCGCTTCCGCTTCCCTACTTCTTCTTGCCGAACTTCACGAGGTCCGTTTCCTTGGTGTCGGCAATGAAGATGGCAAGCATCTTCGCCGGCTCGGTGTCGCTGGCGTTCTCGCTCATGCGGTGGTCCACGCCCGGTGTTTCCGTCCAGCTCTCGCMGGCGTGGAAGACGTGCTCCTTGCCGTCGTCGATCTTGCTGCGGATGGCGCCTTGCAGCACATAGCCCACCACGAAGGCACCGCCGTGGCGGTGGCCGGGCGTCTTGCCGCCCGGCGGGTAGTCCACCACGATGGTCGTGATGGTCTTGCCCTGCACGTTGGCGATCGGATAGCGGAACGCCGGGGCGATGGTCTCGCGCGGCGCGGCGACCTCCGGCGCGGCGGCCGCGGGCGCGGGCGTCCCGCCCAGGCCGTAGCCGGCCAGCACTATTGCCAGCACATTCGCCAGCGTCACGGGTTGGAATTTCATGGTCTCGGCTCCTTGCTGCAGCCTTGAAGCGGGTTCGGCTGCTCCATAACTACGACTCGAGGTATCGTAGTTATGGAGCGTAGTCCGTTTCTGCGGACCGCGCAAGGCGATTTTCTTGCGTGCTGTCGGCGCGTGGGCCCACCGGATCACCGGGATCGCGAGCAGGACGCGCCACCTTCATGCGGGGTGCAAAAAAATTCTTGAATCTTTAAACTACGACAATTAGAATCGGAGTTATGGAAGGGCCCGCGGCAAAGCAGTGTTCCGGGCCAGAGTCCGAAGGGCGGCCGGCGCACCGGCTGCCCGGACGAGGGAAGGCTACGGACGCAGGCGCGAAACCGGTGCGGCCCATCCCCAACACCCTTCCAAGGCGGATCGGGCATGCGCGAGGCGCGGCTGCAGGTCCGGCGCAGTGACACTTGCAAACATCAATGGAGATGCATATGAGCAAACGTATCCTGGTAATTGGCGCCGGCTTCGCCGGCATGTGGGCCGCACTGAGCGCGGCGCGTCTGCTCGACCAGCAGAAGCGGACGGACGTCGAAGTCGCGCTGATCGCGCMGGCGCCGGAACTGCACGTCCGCCCGCGCCTGTATGAGGAAGCCCCCGGCCAGATGAAAGCCCCGCTGATKGATATCTTCAACTCGGTTGGCGTGAGCTTCATCCAGGGCACGGTGGAACGCGTCCACCACGATCGCAACGAAGTCGAAGTCGTCGGCGCGGATCAGGCGAAGTCGGTCCTGGCCTACGATCGCCTGGTGCTGGCCACCGGCAGCCGCCTGTTCCGCCCGGGCATCCCCGGCCTGAAGGAGCATGCGTTCAGCGTGGACCAGGTCGATGAAGCGGCGGAGCTCGAAGCCCATATCAAGGCCCTCGGCGAACAACCTKACACGCCGGCGCGCAACACCATCGTGGTGGCCGGCGGCGGCTTCACCGGCATCGAGACCGCGGCGGAAATGCCGGCGCGCCTGCGTGCCGCGCTGGGCGCAAGCGCCGACGTGAACGTGATCGTGGTCGACCGCAATACCGAAGTCGCCGCCGAACTCGGCGCCGGCCCGCGACCCGTCATCTCGCAAGCGCTGGAAGCGCTCGGCGTGAAGTGGAAGCTCGGCTCCGCGGTGGCGTCGGTCGATGCCACCGGCCTGACCACGGCCGACGGCGAGCGCATCGACGCCAGCACCGTGATCTGGACGGCCGGCGTGCGTGCCAGCTCGCTGACYGAGCAGATCCCCGCGCAGCGCGACAACTTCGGTCGCCTGCACGTGGACCGCAACCTGCAGGTCAAGGGTGTGAAGAACATCTTCGCCACCGGCGACGTGGCCTACGCCGCCACCGATGACGAGGGCAACTACGCCGCCATGTCGTGCCAGCACGCCATGAACCTCGGACGCTCGGCAGGTCACAACGTGACCGCCGACCTGCTCGGTGTCGAGCCGATTCCCTACAGCCAGCCGAAGTACGTGACCTGCCTGGACCTGGGCCCGTGGGGGGCGGTCTATACCGAAGGATGGGAGCGCGAGGTGAAGATGGCCGGCGCCGACGCCAAGCAACTCAAGACCAGGATCAACACCGAATGGATCTACCCGCCCAGCGCCAACCGCGCCGACGTGTTCGAGGCGGCGGATCCCCTGCGCATCGTGGTTGCCTGAGCGCGGGTGCTTGTGTAGCGGGTTGGGTGTTCGCCCGCGGCGGTGCGCAGAGCCTTCGCGCCGCCGCGGGCGAAGCAAGTAKAAAAGCCGGCCGGTCCATTTGCGTGGACTGGCCGGMTTTCGTGTTCATGGCGCTTTCGCCGCGTAGCGGCAGCGGGGTGTGCGGGCCGGCCCTTGCCGGCGCCGCACCAAGCGGGTCTTACTTCCTTGCCTTGGGGGCCGCTTCCGCGCGGTCCCCCCGCCGGTTGACCGAGCGGTCGGTCAACCACTGCACCACATGCGGGCCGAAGCCGGCCGATGCCTTGGCCAGCGTCTTGTCGGCAAGATCCGCGAGCGTGTGCCTGGCCAGCTCCTGCCGCATGGTTTTTTCCGCGGACTGCATGACCGCGTGAATGGAGCAGACCCCGCGGGTCGCCCACGCAGGCGGCGCATCGGGGTCGAACAGGGCGCAGCGGGAGCGGATCTCGCGGCAGTCGAACAGCGGCTTGTCGCCGTCGATGGCTTCCACGACGTCCTGGACCGTGATCCTGGACGCGGGCCGGGCCAGCGCGAAGCCGCCCCGTATGCCTTCCGTGGCGACCACCAGCTCGGCCTTGGCCAGCTTGGTGAAGAGCTTGGCCAGGTACTCGACMGGCACGCCCTGCAACTCGGCGAGGTCGCGCACGCTGGCTTCCTTCACGCCGGCGGGGGTATCGGCAAGAAAGAGCATGCAATGCAGCCCGTACTCGACCCCTGTGCTGATGAATGACATGGCTTAACTAAGATGAATTGAATCGTAGTTTAAGCCTATACGGAATCGGGGCAAAGGGCAAGACCGCAGGCGACAAGGGGCCTGCCCGAGCACAGCGATGTGCGGCGCGCTCCGCCGGGCGAAACACATCGAGTCCGTTTGCGCAACGCGCCGGGACGGGGATCCGCCCTGGCCGGATGCGACGGGCCTCTAGCCCGCCAGCCCGGCGGCCAGGAAGTCGATCAGGGCCGCCACGCGCCGGCTCGGCGCGGTGCCGGGATACACGGCATAGAGATCCACGCGCTCGGCGATAAACTCGTCGAGCGCGCTTTCCAGTTCGCCGGACGCGAGTTCGCGGTGTCGATCAGGTCGACCACGCTGTCGTCGAACAGCAGGGTGATGCTGACCGCAGGGTGCAGTTCGAGGAAGCGGTCCAGCAGGGGAACGACGTGCGCGCGGCCGAAATCATTGGTGGCGGTCAGGCGGATAGGCCCGCGCAACGGGCCATCTTCATGCATGGCGCTGACCGAGGCATCCCAGTCCGCCAGCAGGCGGCGGGCATGCGCGAGGAAGCGCTCGCCTTCGTGGGTGAAGGCCAGGCGGCGGGTGGAGCGGGTGATCAGGCTGGCGCCGAGCTCATCCTCGAGTTGCTGCACCGCCAGCGTCACGGTGGACGTGGCKAGCGTGCGCTTGCGTGCCGCAGCCGAGAAGCTGCCAGCCTCCGCTACGTCCACCAGCAGGCGCAGCGCGTCCAGTCTGTCCATGGTTTCTTCGCCGGAATCCGAGTCCATGATGGTAGCGGATTCCCGGCAGGCATCCCCGGCGCAAGCGCACCGGGCCCCTCGTCGATACTTGTCAGGCGATGGTGTCCACCACGCCGCCATCGACGCGCAGCGCGGCGCCGGTGGTGGCGGAAGCCTGCGGCGAGCAGACATAGACGATCATGTTGGCGACTTCTTCCACGGTCGCCGCGCGCTGGATGATCGACGTCGAGCGGTGCGCCTTGACGAAATCCGCGGCGACCTGCTCGGGCGAATGGCCGGTCTTCTGCACCTCGTCCTTGAGCATCTGCGCGACGCCTTCGGACAGGGTCGGGCCCGGGAGCACGGCGTTGACCGTCACGCCGGTGCCGGCCAGCCGCTTGGCCAGGCCACGCGAGACGGCCAGTTGCGCGGTCTTGGAGAAACCGTAGTGGATCATGTCGGCGGGGATGTTCAGGCCCGATTCCGACGAGATGAACACGATCCGTCCCCATTTGTGCGCGACCATGGAAGGCGCGTAGGCGCGCGACAGCCGCACGCCGGACAATACGTTGACTTCAAAGAAACGCGTCCATTCGCTGTCCGGCGTTTCGAAGAAGTCMTGCAACTGGAAGATGCCCAGGTTGTTGACCAGCACATCGACGTGCGGCTGTTGCGCCACCAGCCGTGCGCACACGTCCGCGTCCGCGAGGTCGCCCGCGAAGCCGGTGACGTCCGCGCCGGCCACCGCGCCGCGCAAGGCTACCAGCGCCTTGTCGACGCCGGCCTCGCTGCGGCCATTGATAATGACGCGGGCACCCGCCTCGGCGAGCCCCTTGGCCGCGGCGAAGCCGATGCCGGCGGTCGAGCCAGAAACAAGGGCGATCTTGCCCGAAAGGTCGATCTTCATGGAAACTCCTGGTCTGGTGGCGTCCGGGTTGGAAGCCGTCTGACACAGTGTATTTGCCACATGCCCTTCCTCCAAGGCAGCGCCGGACAAAGCACCTTTCGGCTGCGTTGAACGATGGCTGGCCATGCGGCGTGCATGCGGGGCCGGGGCTACGTCACGCCGCTCGGTCCGGCGAACCCGTCCGGGTGCGGCGAGCCATCCTGGCAGCAGGAAGTCCGCAAGCGCATCCGCAGATCGGCGGGCGCCGGCCCACGCCGACGTACAATTCCGCTTTTGACTCGCTTTCGACGCTCTCACATGACCACTCTCGGCACCCCTCTCTCGCCCAACGCKACCAAAGTCATGTTGCTGGGCTCCGGCGAACTCGGCAAGGAAGTCCTGATCGCGCTGCAACGGCTCGGCGTCGAGACCATTGCGGTGGACCGCTACGACAACGCCCCCGGGCAGCAGGTGGCCCACCACGCCCGCACCATCGCGATGAGCGATCCGGAGCAGCTCAAGGCGCTGATCGAAGCCGAGAAGCCTGACCTGGTGGTGCCGGAGATCGAAGCCATCGCCACGCCGATGCTCGAGGCGCTGGAGGCCGGCGGCGCGGTGCGCGTGATTCCCACCGCCCGCGCCGCGCGCCTGACCATGGACCGCGAAGGCATCCGCCGCCTGGCCGCGGAAACCCTTGGCGTACCGACCAGCCCCTACAAGTTCTGCGACTCGCTGGAAGAGCTGCAGGCCGCCATCGACGGCGGCATCGGCTACCCGTGCGTGGTCAAGCCCGTGATGAGCAGCTCCGGCAAGGGCCAGAGCAAGATCGACGGCCCTGAAGGCGTCAAGGCGGCATGGGACTACGCCATGGCCGGCGGCCGCGTCAGCCACGGCCGCGTGATCGTGGAAGGCTTCATCGATTTCGACTACGAGATCACGCTGCTGACGGTGCGCGCCGTCGGCGCCGGCGGCGAGGTCCAGACGCAGTTCTGCGAGCCCATCGGCCATGTGCAGGTGAGCGKCGACTATGTGGAGAGCTGGCAGCCGCATCCCATGCACCCGGCCGCGCTGGAGACCGCCCAGCAGATCGCGCAGGCCGTCACCGCCAACCTCGGCGGGCAGGGCCTGTTCGGCGTGGAGCTGTTCGTCAAGGGCGAGCAGGTCTGGTTCAGCGAGGTCAGCCCGCGCCCGCACGACACCGGCATGGTCACCATGATCACCCAGTGGCAGAACGAGTTCGAACTGCACGCGCGCGCCATCCTCGGCTTGCCGGTCAGCACCGCGCTCAAGAGCCCCGGCGCCAGCGCCGTGATCTATGGCGGCGTGGACGCCGCCGGCGTGGTCTTCGATGGCGTGGACGAGGCGCTGCGCGTGCCGCAGACCGAGCTGCGCCTGTTCGGCAAGCCGGAAAGCTTCGCCAAGCGCCGCATGGGCGTGGCGCTGGCCTACGACGCCGACGTGGAGACCGCCCGTGCCCGCGCCAAGGACGCGGCCAGCCGCGTCAAGCCCCGCATCGCCGGCTGACGGGCCGCACGCGCGACGCACCGCGCGCGGGCGCGCCGCGCACAGGATATGCCGCACCTTCCCACGGAGCCGATCCCCATGCCTGGCCATATCGGAATCGTCGCCTGCTCGGCCGAAGGCGCCGCGCTGTGCTACCGCACTATCTGCATGGAGGGCGCGGCCCTGCTCGGGCCGCACGCGCATCCCGAGATCTCGATGCACACGCCATCGCTGGCCGAATACGTCGGACACCTCGGGCGCGGCGACTGGGAGGCCGTGGGTGAGTTGATGCTCACCTCCGCCAGCAAGCTCGCCGGCATGGGCGCCGACTTCCTGATCTGCCCCGACAACACCATCCACCAGGCCATGGCGTACGTGGCGCCGCGCTCGCCGCTGCCCTGGCTGCATATCGCCGAGGTGGTCGCCGCCAGCGCGGCCGAGCGCGGCTTTTCCTGTCTGGGCATCACCGGCACCGCGTGGCTCATGGACAGCGAGGTCTACCCCGGGAAGCTCGCCGCGCGCGGCATGCGCCATATGCTGCCCGATGACGCCGAGCGCGACGAGATCGGCCGCATCATCATGGATGAACTGGTGAACGGCGTCGTCACGCCGCAAGCGCTCGCTTGCTTCCTGCGGGTGATCGCAAACATGAAGGCGAAGGGATGCGACGCGGTCGTGCTCGGCTGCACCGAGATCCCGCTGATCGTCAACGACGCCAACTCGCCGCTGCCCACGCTGGACTCGACACGCTTGCTCGCAAGGGCGGCGCTGCGGCGGGCGGTGGGTTGCCCGCAGCCTGCAAGCCCTGGACCCTGAACCCTTGCGTTCCTGAGTCCTTGATTCCTTGATTCCTTGGCGCCGCCAAGGCGCCAAGACGCCGGGGCGCTATTGCCCGGGCGCGTCGTGAACAAAGCGGCCGGCGCTGAGCGTGTTGACCTGGTCCGCCGAAATATCCATCAGGATCCGGCTTCGCTCAGGCGACATCTGCACCGTGATGTACAGGACCGGCCGCGACTCGGGATCATGCATCAGCCGCACCAGCTTTAGCAGCGGCGCTCCCACCTCGGTACGCAGCCAGCCGGCGAAGGCGGGATCGGCCGCCTGCGCCGTGATCTCCTGCACCACGCGGCCGAACTTCACGCCCTGGGCCTGCAGGATCTCGTAGAGCGCGTGCTTGCGCAGCGCCGCGGCCGTCACGCGCTTGCCCAGCGTGGCGGGCACCCAGGCATCGGTCAGCATGACCGGCGTGCCCGCCATGCTGCGCAGGCGCAGCGCGTGCACGGCGCTCTCGCCCGGCTGGAGTTGCAGCAGGCCGGCAATATCCGGCGGCGGCACGGCGGTGCTCACGCCGAGCACTTCCACATCGGTTTCCAGCGCGGCCTTGCGCAGGCCGTCGATCACGCTGAGGCTGGGGCTGCTGCGCCCCACCGGCGCATCGGGACGCACGAAGGTGCCCAGGCCGTGCCGGCGTTCGACGATACCCAGCGCGGCCAGGTCCGCCAGCGCGCGCCGCACGGTGATGCGCGATACCCCGAAGCGCTCGCACAGCGCTTCTTCCTTCGGCAGCGCGCCGGTCTGCGCATAGACGCCGCGCGTGATTTCGTCACGCAACACGATGAACAACTGGCGATGCAGCGAGGTGCCGGGCGCATGGCCCAGCGGCGAGGCGGTAGAGGTGGTGCGCGACATGGGATGGCGGATGGGTGGCGTGGGGAGCATAGCACAAGGACCTTGCGGGTTTTTCCCCTCCTTGACGCACCCGAGTAGTTGTATCTAGAATATAAACACATAAACACGAACCGGACAGCAGCCGCTGATCCGTCACCCACCGAACGGCAGAACAGGATMMACCCGATGACTCCCGCAGCCACCCTCCGCCAGCGCCTCCAGGCGCCCGGCATGATCATCGCCCCGGGCGCCTATGACGCCATCGGCGCACGCCTGATCGAGCAGGCCGGCTTTGCCGCCTGCTACATGACCGGCGCCGGCACCTCGGCCGCGCGCGGCTTTCCCGATTTTGGCCTGCTGACCATGAGCGAGATGGTCGAGAATGCCGCGGTGATGGCGCGCGCCACGGGCATCCCGCTGATCGCGGACGCCGACAMCGGCTACGGCAATGAACTGAACGTCACCCKGACCGTGCGCGAGTACGAGGCGCGCGGCGTGGYGGCAATCCATATCGAAGACCAGGTCGCGCCCAAGCGCTGCGGCCACCTCGACGGCAAGGAAGTGGTGTCGCGCGAGGCGTTCGTCTCCAAGATCCGGGCCGCGGTGCAAGCGCGCCGCACGCCTGACTTCGTCGTCATCGCGCGTACCGATGCGCGCGCCGTGCTGGGCCTGGACGAAGCCGTGTGGCGGGCCAACGCCGCGCTCGAGGCCGGCGCCGACATGGCCTTCGTCGAGGCCGCGCAGACCCTCGAGGAAGTGGCCGCGGTACCAAGGCTGGTGCGCGGCCCCTGCCTGCTCAATGTGGTGCCCGGCGGCCGCACGCCGATCTTCGACCTGCGCGAGGCCGAGGCGATGGGCTACAAGCTGGCGATACTGCCCGGCCTGATGCTCAAGGCGGCCATCGAGGCCGGGGACGCCGCGCTGGCCGAACTCAAGTCGAGCTTCACCGCGCCGGCCGTATCGGCCAGCGTGGGCCAGACCTTCCGCCGCTTCGGCGCCGACGAATGGGACGGCCTGCGCCAGCGCTTCAACGCCGGCGCGCGCGCCACCAGCCCCGACGCGCCGGCCGGCGCCAGGGCAGCCTGACCATGGCCCGCACTCTGTTCGACAAGCTCTGGGATGCGCATGTCGTGCGCGAACTGGGGGACGGCTGGGCCCTGCTGCATATCGACCGCCACCTGCTGCACGACCTGTCCGGCCCGCCCGCGCTGGGCGAGGTGGCCGCGCGCGGCTTGCCGCTGCACGATCCGGCGCTGGTGTTTTCCACGCCGGACCACGCGGTATCCAGCCAGCCGGGGCGCGACGGCCATACCTTCCCCCTGGGCGGACGCTTGTGGACCGCGCTGCGCGATCAGTCGGCCGCGGCCGGCGTGACGATGTTCGATCTCGGCCAGCCGGGGCAGGGCATCGTCCACGTGATGGGCCCCGAGCTGGGCATCGTGCTGCCGKGCCTGACCGTGATCTGCGGCGACAGCCACACTTGCACCAACGGCGGCCTGGGTGCGATGGCGTTCGGCGTGGGCTCGTCGCAGAGCACGCATGCGCTCGCCACGCAGACGCTGCGCCAGCAGAAGCCGCGCCGCATGCGCATCCGCTGCGACGGCGTGCTGGCCGAGGGCATCACCGCCAAGGATCTGGCGCTGCATATCATCGCCAGGCTCGGGACGGCCGCCGGCGTGGGCCATGCCATCGAGTTCGCCGGCACGGCCATCGACGCGCTCGATGTGGAAGGGCGCCTGACGCTGTGCAACCTCAGCGTCGAGCTGGGCGCGCGCTTCGGCATGGTGGCGCCGGACGAACGCACCATCGAGTGGCTGCGCGGCCGCCCCCATGCCCCGGCCGGCGACGCCTTCGAGGCCGCCGCCGCCTACTGGCGCAYGCTGGTCAGCGACGACGGCGCGGTCTTCGACCACGAGGAAGCGATCGATGCCAGCGAGGTGGCGCCCACCATCACCTGGGGCACCAGCCCCGAGCACGCCATCCCGGTCGGCGGCACGATCCCGGACCCGGCCACCGCGGCCGACCAGCCGGCGCGCGATGCCATCGATGCCGCGCTCGAATACATGGGCCTGGCAGCCAACGCGCCGATTGCCGGCACGCCGGTCGACTGGGTCTTCATCGGCTCGTGCGCCAACTCGCGCTTGTCCGACCTGCGCGCCGCCGCCGCCGTGGCGCGCGGGCGCCGCGTGGCGCCAGGCGTGACCGCCTGGGTGGTGCCGGGCTCGGAGAACGTCAAGCGCGCGGCGGAGGCCGAAGGCCTGCGCGCCGTGTTCGAGGACGCCGGCTTMGCGTGGCGCGAGCCGGGCTGCAGCATGTGCGTGGCCGCCAACGGCGAGCAGGTCCCGCCGGGGCAGCGCTCGGTGTCGACCTCCAACCGCAACTTCGTCGGGCGCCAGGGACCGGGCGCCCGCACCCACCTCGCCAGTCCCGCCATGGCCGCCGCGGCTGCGGTGACCGGCTGCATCACCGATGTGCGCAACCTCCGATGACAATGCAACCTTTCACCGTGGTAACGGGCGCCGCCGCGCCCCTGATGCGGGCCAACGTCGACACCGACGTGATCATCCGCATCGAGCGCCTGACCAGCCTGTCGCGCGAGGCGCTGGGTCCGTACGCGCTGGAGGCGCTGCGCTATCGCGCCGACGGCAGCGAGGACCCGGACTTCGTGCTCAACCGGGCTGTGTTCCGGAGCGCGCCGGTGCTGCTGGCCGGCGCCAACTTCGGCTGCGGCTCCTCGCGCGAGGGCGCGGTGTGGGCGCTGATGGCCATGGGCGTGCGCTGCGTGATCGCGCCGAGCTACGGCGACATCTTCTACAACAACTGCTTCCAGAACGGCATGCTGCCGATCCACCTGCCGGCGCAGGCGGTGCAGGCGCTGGCCGCCCAGTGCGCGCGCGGCGCTGCGCTGCGGGTGGACCTGGTGACAGCCACGCTGACCGCGCCCGACGGCACTGTCATCGCCTTTCCGATCGACCCGCTGCGGCGCGAAGCATTGCTGCACGGCCTGGACGATATCGGCCTCACGCTCAAGGACGATCACCTGATCCGCGCCTGGCAGCAGGCGGACCGCGCGCGCAGGCCATGGGCGTGGACGGTGGAACGCAAGAGCGCGCCATGACAAGCCGGATGCCGCCCCCCTGGGTAGTGCGCTGGATCGGCCTGCTGCTGCGCGGGCGCCATGCCGGCGATACCGCGCTGGCCTGCAACGATGCATCGCTAGCGGCGCTGCCCGCCACGCTGGCGTTGCGCAGCCCCGCGTTTTCCGATGGCGGCGCGATGCCGCTGCGCAGCGCCGGCACCGGCGTCGGCGCCAACCGTTCGCCCGCGCTGGACTGGAACCCGCTGCCGGGAGCCGCCACGCACTGGCTGCTGCTGGTGGAAGACCCGGACGTGCCGCTKGCCCGCGCGCTGGTGCATGCGCTGGCGTGGGGACCGGCCGCGCGGCGCGGCCTGGCCGAAGGCGCGCTCGCCGGCGGGCAGGCGCCGGCAGGCGTGACGCTGGCGCTCAACGGCCTGGGCGCGGCGGGCTATGACGGCCCGCGTCCCCTGCACGGGCACGGCCCGCACCGCTACGTGTTCCAGCTCTACGCGCTGTCGGCTTCGCCGCCCGCGGCGCTGGAGCGCGCAACGCTGGTGGCGTGGCTGCGCCGGCACGCCGTCGCGCGTGGCCGCCTCGACGG
>NZ_JBFTLQ010000132.1:0-14420 GCF_056396525.1 Cupriavidus sp. 05T41 | reverse complement strand
GGATCGAGCCGCGCGATGTGTTCGACTTCGTCAATGCCACCACGGCCGGTGCCGCGCAACGCCGCAAGMTGGGCCGCGTGGTGTTCGCGCAAAACGCCTCGCGCTTCGTCAAGGCTGTGGAAGATCGCCTGCAGGTACTGGAATCGGCGCCTGGCAGCAGGAAAGGGGCCGTGATTCATATCGTTTGCGGCTTGGCTGGCGGCACCGGCAGCGGCTCGTTGGTGGATGCCGTCGCCCAGATCCGCCACAAGTGCGCCGACCACGAYCTGTATCGCGTTATCGTCTACGCCGTACTGCCMGAGAAGCATTMCCGCCGCGTGAAGGACGTGGCTGGCGTGTCGACGTACTATGCGAATGGCTATGCCGCGCTGACCGAACTCAATGCATTGGCCGTGGGCAAGTACAAGCCGGTCAACCTGCTAGACKGCTCGCGCCTGAATCACGATATCTATTTCAACGGCTGCTACCTTGTCAATAACATCAACGAGCACAATGTGCAGTTCGATGTAGACGTGGAAGTGCCTCGCCTTGTCGCCGAATTCATTTTCCAGAAGACGATGAATAAGGAGTGGGAAGGCCTGGGTCGCGCCGAGAAGGGCGAAAACGACATCAAGAGCTTCGAAAGCGACGAGAACATCGGCAAAGCGCGCGCCAAGCTGTTCATGTCGTTTGGCATTAAGCGCGTGGTGGTGCCGGAACAGGAGATCAAGGAATTCCTGGCGTACGGCTTTGCGGAACAGGCCACGCGTCAGCTCATGTACAACAATTTCCGCCAGGGCGACGGGTACGCCGACGAGGCCGTGGAAAAAGACTGGGGCTCCGAGGCTCGCAAGCCCGACACATTGCAGTCGTTTCTGCTGACCGACGCGCACCTGATGCTCGACACCGGCATCCTCGAAGACGACGCCAAGAACACCGCGTGGAAGCCGCCGCGCGAGTACTGGAAACAGATCATCAGCTTGCAGGTGCCGGATATCCGTGCCGACAAGAACATCGAGGAAGCCAACTGGCTACTGGTGCTAAACGGCCGCCTCTCGAAGGTCTTCGACGAGACGTATCGCACCATGGGCGGCGTGCGKAAATTCTTCGAGATCAAGGGGAACGCCCGACTCGAGATGGCCCGCCATGTCAGCCGGCACATCGAAAAGGACCTGTTCGCGCGCTGGAAGGCGGGCAACGCGTCGCTGTTCCAGCTTCGCCAGTTCATGGACGCGCTGATCGCCATGCTGGACGAGCGCCTCGCACTACTGTCCGCACGCGTMGCCAAGCTGCCCAACGAGCTGGAAGCCCTCCAGGCCCGGTACAAGGAACTGGAGAACAAGTTCAATAACGTTGGCATCTTCGCCAAGGCGCTGACTGACAAGCGCGGCGGCCTTTTTGCCGATATCGGCGCATTGCTGCAGGATCAATACACGCTGAATACCAACCAGCAGGGGCTGAAATTTGCGTGCAGCCTGATCCCATTCGTCAAGGACCAGCTCGTTTMGCTGCGGGGCACCATCGACGGCCTGCACCAGAATCTGGTAGTTGCCACTGACAAGGTGTCMAAGGAAAGGGCCAGCCGCCTGAAGGCTGCCGATGCCGTCTACCAGAAGCGCATCTTCGACGAGACCGCCATTGCCAACGTAATGAAGGCACTTATCATCGACGAAGCGGCCCAGATGGCGCGCACGCAACGGGTACGTCAGTCGATCATCGACCTGGCCGGCACGGATGTGGACAGCTTCGACGTGCTGCTGCAGAGCACGTCGCTGGGAAGCATCATTTCCACGCTGTCGCAGGAGTCCGCGCAGATCGTCGAACTGGCGCATGCCGAGATCGCCCGTCAGATGCCGCCGGTACTGCACGTGAACATTGTGGAGCGCCTGCAGAAGCGTTACGACGCCAATGACTCGGGCCTCAAGGAATTCGTTTCGCAGTTGTATGAGGAAGCTGGCACGACGCTCGTMTACAACAAGACCGAAGTCGATCGCGTAGTCGCCAACAATGTTGGGGGCAGCCAGGGGCGCGCGCAGACTATTGGCGTGTTCCTGCCGGAATGCGAGGGTCAGAAGGAATTCCGTAGCAAGCTGGCCGGGCTGTTCGAGTCGCAGAAGGACCCGGCATCCGACACCAAGGTGGCCGTGGGGAACCTGTCGAACCAGATTGTGATCATGAAGGTGTCGTCGCTGATGCCGGCGCGCTTCGTCGAGTCCCTGACCGAGTTCAAGCGCCACTACGACGGCCTGTTGGCCGACAGCCGCGAAGCCGTACTACTTCATGGCGAAGGCAATGGCGCCAAACTGCCGCCGCTCTTCGCACGATCGACAGCCGAGATCCGGGCCGAATCCCGCCGCAAACCGTACATCCTGCTGGCGCACTTGCTCGGCATGGTCAAGGAACGTCAGAACCGGACAACGGGCCTGATGGAATGGGTGTTCTCGTACTTCGCCGGAGACCTGCCGAAGGTGCATGTGCTGCAAGGCAAGACGTGGCACGACGTGCTGCAAGCCGAGCAACCGGCCGAGGCCCAGGCCGCCATCGAGAAGGAAGTGGCTAAGCGTCTCGATGCCGAGTACAAGCACATCGACAAGAAGACCGAGCTGCGCAAGGCGTACCAGCAGATGGTGCTAACACGTTACGAGGAAGTCGACCATGACGAACAGGATCTTCAACTGGTGGCGCTTGGCGCCATGCGGGAACCCATGTTCGAAATTGCCGGCCTACCGTTGAACGACTAACGCCTTACATCGTCGGCCGGTGTCGATCCCTGTCGTCGGCCCGGCCGATGTTCATCCGTGTGACATAAACTCAAGAGTAGAAGGTTATGGCGAAATACAAATGCCCGACGCTGGGTGACTGCGAACGCGCCAACGCGGGCGAAATCTTTGAACGGTCCCCTGGCGACGATCTGCACTGCCCTGGTTGCAACATACTGCTGGACCAGGTGCAGGGCCCCACCGGCGGCAAGCGCGGCGGCGTGAACAAGGCAGCAATCGCCGGCGCCGCGGCTGTCGTGGTGGCGCTGGCCGGCGGCGGCTACTTCTTCTTGGCACATAAGGCTGGACAACCCGAGGAATCGGTGGAGCCCGTGGCCGCACCTGTTGCCGCCGCGGAAGCCGCCCCGGAACCAGCCCCTGCATCCGCACCCGCATCCGCCGGTGGCATCGCTCCGAACGAAGCAGAAACTGCCGCCTTGCGCACCAAGGGTGAAAGCGATCTGAAGACCGGCAATGCGGATAGCGCCGAGCAGGCCAGCAATAAGGCAGCTGCCAACGAAATGCTCAAGCTCGCCATTGCGAAGATGACCCAGGGCAAGCTAGACGAGGCCGAGAAGAGTCTGGCGTCCGCTCGCGATCTCGATCCCCGTCAATCGCTGGTACCTTACAACCTAGCGGTACTGCGTCTGAAACAAGGCCGCACTGACGACGCGCTGAAGGAATTCGAAGCGAGCTTCATGGCCGGGTTCCCCTACTTCGACAAGATGGACCAAGATCCCGATCTCGATAGCTTGCGCAAGGACCCGCGCTTCACCAAGCTCGTAGAGCAGTATCGCAAGCAGACCACATGAGTCTGGTGAACATCGTCCTTGCCTTGCGCGACGGCAGGCGTCGTACGGGGGGCATGGCACTGCGCATCGCCCCCGCAGTGCTCGCAGCCGGCTTGCTGATGGCCTGCGGCAAGCCCGACGGCAACCGCATTCTTGGACACTGGCGAGCCGAGCGATTCATCGCCCAAGGAATCAGCGTGCCAATGGGGCCCGAGTTCGAAGTCACACTCCATGCGGTACGCAGCCCTGATGGTGATATCGAGATACCGATCTCCGCCATTACAGCCAAGGGCGACGAGGTGACGCTAGAAGGGCCAATGAGCCTGGCGCTGTCATTCCATTTCGAGGATGCCAATCGCATCTCGGTGGATTTGCCGTTCGTTGGAAAGCTGTACTACCGCCGTGTTGCCCTGACGCCGCATGCGGCAGCAACGGCCAGCGCACCTGTTTCCCACGCTCTTGTTGCGGCCCAGCGCCAGTCTTCTGTGCCCGTCGCAAGCTCTCCGTTGGATTCCCAGCAGCCTACGCCGCCGACTGTCACCCGCTCTCCGCAGACTTCGAGCGCTCAGGCGACAGTCGCCACACCGACACCCGACGGCATGGACGACTATCGCCGCGCCGTTGCCGCCTTACGGCAAGGCGACGCCGACAGCGCGGTGCGAAGCCTTCACGCAAGCTTCCAGCACGGCTTCCGTCAGTTCGACCTAATCGATGCCTCCACCGAATTGAGTGCCCTAAAGAGCGATCCGCGATATCAGGCGTTGATGGCCCGTTACCGCTAGTTCCTCGGCACCCTGAGCCTCTCCGTTTCGTTTTTCCCTGCCCGTCGTTTATGAAGAAATTAGCCGCACTTCTGTTGCTCTGCCTTACCCTGMCTGCCATCGCAGCACCCGTCACGCTGCGCCCCATGGATGGCGAGCGCCAGGTGCTTGCAGAACAAGCGACCAACTTCACCGRCGCATGCGGTGGCGCCGTGGTCCGTGTGATGGGAGTAACTTCCACCTCAGGCAATCACTTCGGCATAGACCTGGACGCCGGGGTGGTCATMGTTCGTCAGGCGGGCAAGGAGATCGCCCTGCGCGATCCGTTGTCCGACCAGAACGCGATTGCATGCGTGCCGACGGCAATTGGCGACAGGCTGTTGATTGCCAGTGCCTGCGCCGGCAGCTCCTGTCCGGACAACTTCACCTACTACGTGATTGATCCCAGGCGCCTTCTGATACTTGTGCCCAGGAAGGCCGCCGAAACCTGCGACKAGCGGTGCKCGGAAAGAGTATTGGGGGTCAAKGTGCCGGCAAGCGCCCGAAGGTAAACTTGCTCCGGCCAACCGCAAGGTKCCGCTGACCACCTTGGATCTCCGCTGCCCMGAGTCCGGGGATCCCTTCTTGGCCGCAGGTCTACCGCGAACGATGATCCGTCTGCTGCCAGACGGCAGACCGCGACGCTATGGCTTGCCGACCTGCCGGCGGTAGCTCCACACAACGAAAGAGCCAATGCTACTGATKAAGGCATTGCCGGCCGCGGCCGTGTGCGCCGACAGATGGCTCGGCGGCAAGGACCGGGAAGATGGGCAGCACGGCAAAGATCATTACCGCTACGGCCCACAGCAGTGCGAGCACCACCGGAAAGGTATGCAGGGCCAGCCGCATATTGCCGGGCTCTTCGCACAGCACGTAGCCGACATCGAAGAMCACGGCGCCACGGCCGCCGTCGTCTCGGGCGCCAGCACTCCGGAGGACGTCATGGCCAGCTCTGTCTGGCCTGTTGCGACGGGCTCATGACCCGCTTGATGCCGACAATGCGCGGCCCCGCTGCCTGGACATGTTTTGCAATAGGAACGTCACCTGGCGGATAGCAAGTGCCCGTTGCATACAGTCCGGATGGTTCGTACGAAGAGCATGACGATTACCACGGTCAAGAAGGCCAGCAGAAGAATTGCCAACATGGTAATTGGCCAGAGATGCACCGTGTCGGCATACTTCAATGCCGCATTCGACAATGCCGCGATGGGAAAGCTGACGCCCCACCAACCCACTGAAAATGGAATTCTCCGGCGGAACACCTTGAGAACCAATATAAAGAAAATAAACAATCCCAAATAGAACAKGACCGCCGCKAACATATCAACTCTTTGCATSAAATTCGTGTAGGCCAGGAAGCCAACTTCGAACGGCGCKATCAGGATCATGAGCGAAGAGGTCATATTTCCTTCCAGCTTCTCATGATGAATCAAGCGAGCCACAATCATGGTGAAGAACACAAGAGCAAGGATACTCCCGACGGACAGGGAGAATATATTGATCTCGTGTGCCCACGGCATACGCATCGTTCCGCCGGCCATGGCAATATCGAGCGTCGCGAMTCCGGGGATCAGCCACGCCGGCAGCGCATGTCCGGAATCGAGCTTTCCCTGGAGAAGCTGGCTGGAAATCGTGCACGCGATGCCAATGGTGCCAATGGCGCCGATGGTCCACATGACCTCCGCCATGCCCCGATCGGCATCGCCGATCACCGAAGAAATCAGCAAGACCGCAATGGGCACCGTGCCGAAGAAATTTCCGGCGATGGGATGCCGGAACTCGTGCATCACCGCATTCGGATACTTTGCGAATTTCACCGCGTACGAGATGGCCAGAATCAGAAATGCGATCACGGCCACGATGCCGATCGCGCCCCAAATGACCGGACTGACGCCGTACTGACGGGTCGCCAATCGCCAGGCAAGAGAAAGTCCGGAAATCCCCATGACCGAGGCAAAAAGATTCACTGGGAGATTCTTCACCGATATGTCGCGTTTCCCAATGTCGGGCCTATTGGGTGGTGGGAAAGTCTGCATCAATTCTTCTCGGTGAATGGCCGCGCCACGGGCCTGTCGCCAGGTGGCGATGTCGGGAGTATAGGTTCGGACGCAGCGCGGCACTTCTCCCGCTTGATGCTGTTTGGCGCCAGATGTTCCTGGTTTCCGGCCATCGTGGGGACTGCCTGGATTTTTGTGTCCAGGGCATAACTTGTCGACAAGGTGCCTGTATGCCGCGCAAACCAAAGGCAAGACCCGGGACCGTGCGGCCACCCCTGAKAAGCTGATMGATCAGGTCGTTAAAGGTGCGCCGGGCGCCGAACCATGCCGTCATGCCGGGTTATCCTGCGTGCGCGGATCGTCCCGAGGATGCCACCAGCCGGCGCAGCGGCACGCGCGCCGGGACAGCCCGCAAGAGCCCGGCTCGCTCCMAGGCCCGCTCTTGCGGAACATGGGAGCGCCAAGCCCAGCGCAGCCCGTCAGGTCTCAGGCGTGGAGCGGATACGGTTTCTCGGAATCGAGTCCATATTTTTGCAGCGCCTGCTGCACGATCGCCTTGTCGATCGTGCCATCGTCCGCCAGCGCCTTCAGCGCCGCCAGGGTAATCCAGTGGCGATCCACCTCGAAGAAGTGCCGCAGCTGTTCGCGCGTGTCCGAACGGCCGTAGCCGTCCGTCCCCAGCACCACGTACCGGCGCGGCACGAACGAGCGGATCTGGTCCGCCAGCGCGCGCACATAGTCGGTGGCCGCGATCACCGGCCCCTGCATCGGCGCCAGGCATTGTTCCACGTGCGAGCGCCGCGGCGTCTGGCCCGAATGCAGCAGGTTCCAGCGCACCGCCGCGTGGCCCTCGCGCGCCAGCTCGGTAAAGCTGGGGCAGCCCCACAGGTCGGCCTGGACGCCCMAGTCCTCGTCCAGCAGCTTCGCCGCGGCGATCACCTCGCGGAAGATGGTGCCGGCACCCAGCAACTRCACGCGCGGCTGCCCGGCCGCGCCGTCCTTGCCGCGCCGGAACAGGTACATCCCCTTCAGGATGTCCGCCTCCGCATCATTCGGCATGGCCGGATGCTCGTAGTTCTCGTTCATCACGGTAATGTAGTAGTACACATCCTCCTGCTCCTGCACCATGCGGCGCAGGCCGTCCTGGATGATCACCGCGAGTTCATAGGAAAAGGTGGGATCGTAGCTGATGCAGTTGGGGATGGTGCCGCCCCACACCAGGCTGTGCCCGTCCTCGTGTTGCAGCCCTTCGCCGTTGAGCGTGGTGCGCCCGGCGGTGCCGCCCAGCAGGAAGCCGCGCGCACGCTGGTCGCCCGCCGCCCACGCCAGGTCGCCAAAGCGCTGGAAGCCGAACATCGAATAGAAGATGAAGAACGGGATCATCGGCTCGGCGTGCGTCGAGTACGACGTGGCGGCGGCGATCCAGTCCGACATGGCGCCAGCCTCGCTGATCCCTTCCTGCAGGATCTGGCCGTCCTTCGATTCCTTGTAGAAGCTCAGCTGCGACGCATCCTGCGGCGTGTAGTTCTGCCCTTGCTGCGACCAGATGCCGATCTGCCGGAACAGCCCTTCCATGCCAAAGGTGCGCGACTCGTCCGACACGATCGGCACGATGCGCCGGCCCAGCGTCTTGTCGCGCAGCAGCGTGTTGAGGATGCGCACGAAGCTCATTGCGGTGGAAAACTCGCGGCCCTCGCCGCTGGCCTTGAGCTGCCCCTCGAACGCCGAGAGCGCCGGCACCGCCAGCGACGGCCCGCGCCGGCGGCGCGCCGGCAGGTAGCCGCCCAGCGACTGGCGGCGCTCATGCAGGTAAGCGTGCTCGCGCGAGCCGTCCTCGAAGCCGAGGTACGGCAATTCGTCGAGCTGCTGTTCCGTGAGCGGCAGCTGGAAGCGGTCACGGAAATGCATCAGCGCCTCCACCCGCATGCTCTTCTGCTGGTGGGTGATGTTCTGTGCCTCGCCCGCCTCGCCCATGCCATAGCCCTTGATGGTCTTGGCCAGGATCACGGTCGGCTGGCCGCGGTGCTCGCTGGCGGCCTTGTAGGCGGCGTAKACTTTGTGCGGATCGTGGCCACCGCGGTTCAGTGCCCAGATATCGTCGTCGGACCAGTCCGCCACCAGCGCCTTGAGTTCGGGCGTATTGAAAAAATGCTCGCGCACATAGGCGCCGTCCTTCGACTTGAAGGTCTGGTAGTCGCCGTCAACGCATTCCATCATGCGGCGCGCAAGGATGCCGGCCTTGTCGCGCACCAGCAGCGCATCCCACTTGCTGCCCCACACCACCTTGATCACGTTCCAGCCCGCGCCGCGGAACTCCGACTCCAGCTCCTGGATGATCTTGCCGTTGCCGCGCACCGGGCCGTCGAGCCGCTGCAGGTTGCAGTTAATGACAAAGATAAGGTTATCGAGATGCTCGCGCCCGGCCATGCCAAGCGCGCCGCGCGACTCGGGCTCGTCCATTTCGCCATCGCCGCAGAACACCCACACCTTGCGCCCGTCATGCTGGCCGAAGCCCCGGTCCTGCAGGTATTTCATGAAGCGCGCCTGGTAGATGCCCATGATCGGTGCCAGGCCCATCGATACCGTGGGGAACTGCCAGAAATCCGGCATCAGCCACGGATGCGGGTAGGACGAGATGCCCTTGCCGCCCACCTCCTGGCGGAAGTTGTCCATCTGCTCGGCCGTGAGCCTGCCCTCCAGGAAGGCGCGCGCGTAGAAGCCCGGTGCGGAGTGTCCCTGGAAGAAGACAAGGTCACCGCCATGCTGCGCCGACGGTGCATGCCAGAAATGGTTGAAGCCGATCTCGTACAGCGTCGCCGCCGAGGCAAAGCTCGCAATATGGCCGCCGACATTGGTCTCGCGCGCCGCCCGCAGCACCAGCACGAGGGCATTCCATCGGATATAGGAGCGGATGCGATGCTCGAGTCCCTGGTCTCCGGGACTGCGCGCCTGCGCCTCCAGCGGGATCGTATTGAGGTAGGCGGTATTGGCGCTGAACGGCAGGTAAATGCCAGCACCGTGCGCCCGCTCGATGAGCCGCTCTATCAGGTAGTGCGCGCGCTCCGGGCCCTCGCAGGCGATCACCGAATCGAGCGCATCCAGCCATTCGGTGGTTTCCTGAGCGTCGCCGTCATTGTTGCGGGGAGTGGCAGGGTGGGCTTGCGCCATGATAGAACTCCTCTGATGCGTAGATCAGCAAAGCGCCCCGCCCTCGTCGCACGCGGGCCGCTGGGATAGGTACCCAAGGTTAGCATCCGGAACTCGCCACGGTAAGACCATTCTCCACCTGGCGCAGTTCTTCCATTCCCGGTGACCAATCCAATCAATCAATGCCAACGGCGCGGCCGTGATACAGCGTTGCCAGGCGGCGGCGCGTCGGCATGGCTTTTTCGCCACCTCATCGACGCGTTCATGTGACATGGCGACGCCCGAAAAAGTGACGCATGACGTCCGTCTCAATCCCTGGCGATCCATCTCTGGCGAGCTGCCAGACGTGCGATCGGGTCGACAGGAGCACTCCCCGACGGGCTCGCGCTTATCGCTTGCCGATCGCACCAAGACAACGCCCCGTTGTCGGGGCAAAGCGCATCAGAACCGGTGACGGATCCCCATCACCCCACCGACCTGGTTCTTGCCGGGCTGTACGTTAAAGACGGCGGTTGCGCCGCTGCCACTGTTGAAGCCGTTGACACCGAGCTGGGAACTGTCCTTGTTGAGCGCGTAGGACATCGACAGGTAGACGTCGGTGCGCTTGGACAGCGTGTAGTCGCCGGTCAGCACGAACTGCCAAGGGTCCGACCCGGTCTGCCGGAAGTCCTGGTAGTAAGCCGTGCCCAGCACCGAGAACGCCGGCGTGAGTTTGTAGATCACACCCAGCCAGTAGAAGTTGGAGCCCGCATCGGCCGCTTGCGCGCCCGGCAGTCTTGCACCGTCGTACGCCTTGGCCAGGCGATACCMTGCAAATACCTTGGCGGCACCAACAGAGTAAGCGCCCCCCACGGAAACGCGGCGGATGACCGGCGCCTGATTCGCCGCCGTACCGACATGGATATCGTCATAGGCCGCACCCACCGAGAACGGGCCGCTCGCGTAATTGACGAATGCGCCAAATTCGCGCCCGAATACGTTGCTGCCGGCTACCTCGGTGCCATTGGCCTGGAACGAGTAGAAGGCTTGCGCAGTGACCCCGCCGAACGCGCCCATATACTTGATGGCATTGTCCGCGCGCGCACCAAACTCCGGTGCAATCGAAAGCATGCCGTAGCGGTCGGCGATGACGGTGGGATCGTAGGCAGAGCCGAATTCGCGCATCGAGGTCTGCTGCCGTCCAAGACGCAGCGAACCATACCGGCTTTCCAGTCCCACGTATGCATCGCGGCCAAACAGGCGAGCGCTCTGACCGGAATTGCCGGTGTCGATATCAAAGCCACTTTCCAGCTGGAAGACTGCCTTCATCCCGCTGCCCAGGTCCTCCGCGCCACGCAACCCCCAGCGCGAGCCTGACTGATTTCCCGAAGTTACCCGTGCGAGACCATCCCCGTTGCGCCCCGCATTGTTGATATATTCAACGCCAGCGTCAGCAACACCGTACAGCGTCACGTTCGATTGGGCATATACGGCGTTGGCTGCAATGGATGCGGCAAATACCGCAAGAACCTTCTTCATCAAATCTCCAGATTGTTTTATTGGAACACCACTAAAAGGCGATAACAGCGATTTTCATCGGCTCATCTGTCCGCCAGACCCCAGGGCCGCGCCGGGCAACCCGYGCCGCCTTCCAGCCCGCCAGGCCGGAAGGCGGCACGCGCTACCGGGCGGCGACGGAAGCCCTGTCGTCGGCAACACGATGCTTCTGTGTCACCGCCGATACCACCGTAGACACGACGATATTGAGCACCAGCGCAATCACACCGATATAAGTCGGATAGGCGGCATCGCCAAAGTGCAGCGTGTACACCGGCTTCAGCCCCAGGGAGATCGCCAGGCTCGTACCCGTGACGATGCCGACAGCCCAGCCGGCAAATAGTCCAGGCGCAGTCAGGCGCCGCGTGTATAACGTGAACACGACCGCCGGGAAGATCTGGAGAATCCAGACACCGCCGAGCAACTGCAGGTCGATCGCGTATTGCGTCGGCAGCACGATGATGAAGAGCAGCGCGCCAAACTTCACGACCAGCGAGAACAGCTTGGCACTCTTCGCTTCCATCTCAGGAGTCACGTTCGGCGCGATCAGCGGCTCGTATAGATTCCGCGTGAAGAGATTTGCCGCGCCAATCGACATGATGGCTGCCGGCACCAGCGCGCTGATGGCGATGGCGGCCGCCGAAAAGCCCACGAACCACGACGGAAACAACTTGAGGAAGAGCGCCGGCACCACGTCCGAAGCGGACGTCACGTGCACGCCGGCCGCGACTGCCATATAGCCCAGCAGYGCGATCAGGCCCAGCAACAGCGTGTAAGCCGGCAGCGCGATGGCGTTCTTGCGCACTGTGTTTGCMGAACTCGACGACAACACGCCCGTCATGGTATGCGGATACATGAACCCTGCCAGCGCCGATCCGAGTGCCAGCGTCGCATACGCCGTGAACTGCGATGGCTTCAGGATGATGCCCGTGACCCCGCCCTTGGCAGCGAAGTACGTGTCGGCTGCATGGAACAGCGCACCGTAGCCACCGAGCTTGCTCGGGATAATCGATATCGCGGCAATGACCACGATATAGATCATGATGTCTTTCACGAAGGCGATCATCGCCGGCGCACGCAAGCCGCTCGAATAGGTGTACACGGCCAGGATGGCGAAGGCGACAATCAGGGGCAGTTCGCCATCGACGCCGAGGCCCTTGATCACCACCTGCATGCCGATGAGTTGCAGCGCGATGTACGGCAGCGTGGCGACGATCCCCGTGACGGCGACTGCCGCCGGCAGCCATTTGCCGCCGAATTCGCCCTGCACGTAGTCGGCCGCCGTGATGTGGTTCTTGCGGTGGCAGATCTCCCACAGTTTCGGCATGACCGCGAACACGAACGGATAGACGATGATCGTGTAGGGCATCGCGAAGAAGCCATACGCGCCCACCGAATAGACCAGCGCAGGGACCRCGATGACCGTATATGCCGTATAGAAATCCCCGCCAACAAGGAACCACGAGATCACCGTGCCGAATTGCCGGCCACCGAGACCCCATTCGTGAAGCTGGGACAGGTCRCCGCGTTTCCAGCGCGCTGCAACGAAGCCCAGCACAGTAACGAGCACGAAGAACGCAATGAATACCGCCATCGCCACGCCGTCGACCGCCGATGTATCGATCATTTCATCCCCCGATACACGACGTACAGCAGCATGGAGGTGATTGGCACCCAGAGGAACTGATACCAATAGAAGAACGGAAAGCCGAACCACTCGGGCTGTGCGCTGATATAGAACGGCAGCCACAAGAGGCCGATGTAGGGGGCGAGGAGGAGCGGCCAGATCCAGCCGCGGCCTCCTTTGTTTGGTGTCTCCAATGTTGCTCTCCTGAGATGATTGAGCGGATACAAGCACCGATTCGTCGCGATACATGCTCGGGAGTGGTGTCTCCCTTTGCCTGCTTCCGTGCAGAATCAGCCGGCTATCCGCAACGATTTCGCTGAACGCTTGTGTCGCCGGATATCAGATTCAAAGCCGAGGTGCCAGTCAGATGCAGCAAGTGATTGCGACAGCGTGCGTGGGGTTCCACGCCACGCACGCTGGATGTCATTCCCGGCGGCTTCACGGCCTCATTCCACGCCTCATGACGTCGCCTCGATCACCCTATCGGGAGGCGATTGCCAGCGACCCGCGCGCGGCACGACGGCCTCCAGGTAGATCTTCAGTGCACCACCAGACGGCCTGTCGCCGTCGTCAGCGGTGTTCCCGACCAGTTCGATATCCAGCACCATGGGAGACCCGCTTGCGAAGCACACCTTGACCTTTTCCCGCAGCGGCTTCCCGGAGCCGAGTCCGAATGCATCCCCCGCAAGCACCGTGCCGTCCGAGGCGAAGATCGTCATGTCACCCGCATAGTCATCTGCGAGCCCGGCAACACCGATCACCAGTGCCAGGACGAACGGGCGCCGGTTTGCGATAAGTGCCGCAGCGATGTCGACAGGATCACTGGTCATACGTTGTCTACCGAATAAGTCGTGCCACTTCGAGGCGCACCACATCGCAGCGCCGCTGCGGATGAATCAGGAAGCCATGCTTGCAGGAGCCCATTCACGTCGGGTCACCAGATTCAAATGATAGTGAAGCGGAAGCATGCGGGCTGATGCAAATAGGCTAATCTCAGGCCAATGCATGCAAGGTATCGGCCAATGCGGAGCGCCCCAAGCACGGAGACACATCATGAAGTGTCTGAAGCCGCCACCGTCGCCCCGTGATCCATTCCGCCCAGGAGGAAGTGGCGTGTTGCGCCATGGCATCCTTCATCGCATCGGCACGCGCATTGTTCATTGCGCATGGCCAGACACTTACATCACGTTGTGATGTATTAATTTCTGAAGATCGCGCGTACAGGCGGGCGTGCTCGAGTCCACTGTGTAGTCGATGCTCAGCGCGTCAATCGCGAACGCGACGCAGACCTCGCCGGACACCAATGCCGGCAGGATGCGGCCAGATTGATCGGCACGGCAACCAAGCGCGACCGTGTTCGCCGCCGCGACAATGAAGCGTGCTGCTCTTGCGTGGCGGGGATGGCTTCGCGCAATAAGCGCACTTCCAGGGATCGATATGACGTACACGCGGCAATCGCCACGGTTCCCTGGCGTCAACATGCCAGCGTGACCAGGATCACCCCGCCGTGGCATTTGGCGGTCTCAAGGCAAGCAACGACCATCGGTTCGCGAGGGCGGTGCGTCCGCCCCTCCGATCGACAAGGCCGGCGTCTACAGATGCAAGCTGATCTGCCTGGCAAAGGCGCGTATCACCTCTTCATTMCGAGAGAGGAGGATCCACTGCCCCACCCGGGTCTGAACAAGAAGGCCGGCCTCGACCAACGTTGCGACATGCGCCGATACGGTCGACTGCGACAGGCCACTACGCGCGTGAATCACAGTCGACGGCACGCCATGACCAAG
>NZ_JBFTLQ010000131.1:0-14603 GCF_056396525.1 Cupriavidus sp. 05T41 | reverse complement strand
GCCAGGCGCAGGCGGGCTTTCCGCATGTGCTGCGCGCCGGCCTGCCCGAGCTGCGCCGCAGCCGCGCGCGCGGCGACGCGGAGCCGAGCGCGCGMGTCAATGCGCTGCTGGCGATCATGAGCCGGCTCGACGACACCTGCGTGCTGGCCCGCGCCGGGCGCGAAGGCCTCGCGCTGATGCAGGCCGGCGCGGCGCAGGTACTGCGCGCGGGCGGCATCGCCACGCTGGCCGGACGCCGCCTGCTGCGCGGGCTCGAGGCCGGCATGCTGGCCTGCAACGCCTCGCCCGGCGGCGCGGCGGACCTGCTCGCCGCCACCTTCTTCCTGGACCGGCTGCCGCTGGCTGCGGCACCGCTTGGATTCACACCCGCTTGCCCCGCGCAAGGAGACAAGTAATGGAACAGCTCAAGTTCGAATATMCCGCCGGCGCACCGGCCAGCCGGAACGTGCTGGTCGGGGTAGTCGGCTCCGGCGACCTCGAGGTCATGGTCGAGCCCGGCACCACGGGCACCACCGTGATCGACGTMACCACCTCGGTGGACGGCTATGGCAAGGTGTGGGGCGCACAGCTCGCGCGCGTGTTCAGCGCCGAGCCGCGCGCGGCCATGCGTGTGCGCATCCACGACTTCGGCGCCACGCCTGGCGTGGTGGGCATGCGCCTGGCCGAAGCGTTCGAAGCGCTCGACACATCCGCCGGCGCCGGCGGCAAGGAGCAGCCATGAATCACGCATCGCTGCTCACACGCGAGAGCTTTGTCGAACTGGGCGCACGGGCACGCGTGCACGCGCTGCTCGATGCCGGCACCGTGCGCGAACTGGCCGGCCCCTTCGACAAGCTGGTGTCGCCATGGCTAGAACGCCAGGGCGTGGTGCCGCAGGCCGATGACGGCGTGGTGGTGGCCAAGGGCCGCATCGACGGCCAGCCCGCCGTGGTGCTCGCCATCGAAGGCGCGTTCCAGGGCGGCAGCCTGGGCGAGGTCGGCGGGGCCAAGATCGCCGGCGCGCTGGAACTGGCCGCGCAKGACAACCGCCGCGGCATCCCCACGCGCGCGGTGATCCTGTTCGAGACCGGCGGCGTGCGGCTKCAGGAAGCCAACCTCGGCCTCGCGGCCATCGCCGAGATCCACGCGGCCATCGTCGACCTGCGCCGCTACCAGGCGGTGGTCGGCGTGATCGCCGGGCAGGTGGGCTGCTTCGGCGGCATGTCGATCGCGGCCGGGCTGTGCAGCTACCTGGTGGTCACGCGCGAGGCCCGCCTCGGCCTCAACGGCCCCGCGGTGATCGAGCAGGAAGCCGGCGTGGCCGAATACGATTCGCGCGACCGGCCCTTTATCTGGAGCTTCACMGGCGGCGAGCAGCGCATCGCCACCGGCCTGGCGGACCGCTACGTGGACGACGACAGCGATGCCATCCGCGCCGCCCTGCGCGAATTGCTGGCCGCGGGCCCGCCCGCCACGCACCGCAGCGAACGCTACGCGCACTACCTGCAACGGCTGCGCGACTACGATCCTTCGCGCCAGCCGGAGCCGGGCACCGTGCGCGCCATCTATGCCGAGGGAGACCGCGCATGAACACCGACAAGAACGCAGCACCAGCCACGAGCCGCGGCGAGACCTGGCTGGCCGCGCTCACCGGCAACGCCGCGCGCGCGCCCGGCTATCCCGCCAGCGTGCAGGTGGCCGACGCCGGACTGGCCGGCCAGGCGGCGCGCTTCATCGCCGTGGTGCCCGATGCCGGCAGTGCCTACCCGCGTGCGCGCGACGGCGAGGTGGGCCTGATCGAAGGCTGGTCGCTGGCGCGCGCCGTGGACGAAGTGCTGCAGGCCGACCGCGACGCCACCGTCAAGCGGCCCATCATTGCCATCGTCGATACGCCCAGCCAGGCCTATGGCCGGCGCGAGGAAGCCTTCGGCATCCACCAGTCGCTGGCCGGGGCCGCCGATGCCTATGCCAGCGCCAGGCTGCAAGGACATCCGGTGATCGCGCTGCTGGTCGGGCGCGCCATGTCGGGCGCCTTCCTCGCGCACGGCTACCAGGCCAACCGCCTGATCGCGCTGGACGATGCCGGCGTGGAAGTCCATGCCATGGGCAAGCAGGCTGCCGCCCGTATCACCATGCGCAGCGTGGAGGACCTGGAGACATTCGCCGCCAGCGTGCCGCCAATGGCCTACGACATCGCCAGCTACGCCACGCTGGGCCTGCTGTGGCGGCGCATCCGCGTGAACCACKCGGCGCAGCCCGACGCGGCCGACCTCGACACCACGCATGGCGCGCTGCAGGCTGCGCTCGCCGATATCCTGGCCGACCCGCAGCGCGACCTGCGCAGCCGCCTCGGCGGTGCCAACCGCCAGGCCTCCAGCCGCGTGCGCGAATTGCTCGCGCAGCAGTGGGGGGACTGACGTGCCGGACCGGTGCGCCGCACAGGTGCCAGCCATGAACCGGCCCGACCCGCTGCCGCACGACCTGGTCTGGCTTGCCGACCCGGCGGCCTTCGCCGCGGCCAATGCGCTGCCGCCCTGGGCCGGCACCGCTTGGCTGGCGCGGGCGCCGCTGGTGGTGCGGCGGGCCTGCGCCGATGCGCAGGCCCGCATCCCGGTGGGCCTGCGCGGCGTCACGCGCGCGCAGCGCCACGCGGCATGGCTGCCCGCGGCGCAGGTGGCGCGCACCGTGACGCCGCGCATGATCGCGCAGCAGGGACGCTGGAAAACYCATCCCCGGCGTGCGGCCGTGCCCGCGCTGGCGGCGCTCGCGCTGGCCGCGCCGCTGCTGGACGAGGCGCAGGTGGACTGGGGCGTGACTGGCGGCGTCGGCTTMAGCCTGGCGTCGGGCATCGACGTGCTGCACGAGGGCAGCGATCTCGACCTGCTCGTCGGCGCCGCGGCGCCGCTCGCGCCGCGCACCGAACGCGCATTGATCGCCTTGCTCGACGACACCCGCCTCGACATCCAGGTCAGCACTCCGCATGGCGCATTCGCGTTGCGCGAGCGCGCGCGCACCGGTGGCCGCGTCTTGCTCAAGACGGCTGGCGGCCCGGTCATGAGCGCGGACCCCTGGCTGGCGCCGGCGCACGCGCGATGAGCACGCTGCTCACCTTTCCCGGCCAGGGCGCGCAGCGTGCCGGCATGCTGCATGCGCTGCCGGACCACCCCGCCGTGCACGCCACCGTGGCCGAGACCAGCGCGGCGCTGGGCGAGGATGTGCTGGCCCTGGACAGCKCGGCGGCGCTGGCCTCCACCGTGGCCGTGCAGCTGTGCCTGCTGACCGCCGGCGTGGCGATGGCGCGCTGCCTGCTGGCCGAGGGCGCGCGGCCGGATGCGGTGGCGGGCCTGTCCATCGGCGCATATGCGGCGGCGGTCTGCGCGGACGTGCTGGAGCATGCCGATGCCGTCAGGCTGGTGGCGCTGCGCGCGCGCCTGATGGAGCGGGCCTATCCGCGCGGCTATGGCATGACGGCCATCCTCGGGCTCGAGCGCGAGCCACTGGAGCACATCGTGGGGCAGGTGTGCGCGCCGGCGTCGCCGGTCTACCTGGCGAACTTCAACGCCCCGGCGCAGATCGTGATCGCCGGTGCCGTGCCCGCCATGGCGCGCGTGGCGGAACTGGCGCTGGCCGCCGGCGCGCAAGCGGCCAAACCCGTGGCCATCAGCGTGCCTTCGCATTGCACGCTGCTCGACGGGCAGGCCACTGAACTCGTGCGCGCCTTTGCCGGCGTGCGCGCGACCCGGCCGCGCCTGCGCTACTTCAGCGCCAGCGCGGCACGCGAGCTGCGCGATCCCGCGCGCATCGCCACCGACCTGGCACGCAATCTCGCGGTGCCGGTGCGCTGGCACGAGACCATGCTGCTGGCGCGCGAATGCGGCGTGCGGCTGGCGGTGGAAATGCCGCCCGGCAACGTGCTGACGCGGCTGGCCGCGCCGCTGCTGCCCGACGGCATCGCCGTGGCGTGCGCCGACACGCGCATCGACAGCGTGGTGGCGCTCAGCGGCAGGGAAGCGCTGCGGCAGTCCGGCGCCTGAGCACGCCGGCCCGGCACCTCAGCCCAGCGGCAGCGCCGTGCTGTACAGCACCTGCTTGAGCGCAAAGCTCGAGCGGATGTTCGACACGCCKGGAATACGCGTGATGTGGTCGATGATCAGGCGCTCCAGCGCCTCCACGTCGGGCACGATCACGCGCAGCAGGTAATCGGCATCGCCCGACATCAGGTAGCACTCCATCACTTGCGGCAGCGCGGCGATGCGCCGCTCGAACACGTCCAGGCTCTCGCGGCGCTGCTTGTCCAGCGAGATCTGGATGAACACCACCACCTTCAGCCCGAGCCGGCGCGCATCGAGCAGGGTCACCCGACGCGAGATCACGCCGCGCTTTTCCAGCTGCTTGACGCGCGMCAGGCATGGCGAGGGCGACAGGCTGACGCGGCTGGCCAGCTCCACATTGGTCAGGCTGGCGTCACGTTGCAGCTCGTTGAGGATGCGGATGTCGATGGCATCCAGGTTGAGGTCTTCCAGCACGTTGCGCTCCCGATTTTCCGAATCACAGCATTCTATGCCGCCACAGCCCGGATGGGCCGTGTAGTTCGGTTTTTGCTGCGCCGCACAAGACCGTAGACTCTCCAGCCCGCCCCGCGGCATTTCGCGGCACTGCGCGCGCGTGGCGCGCGACGGGACCTTCTACTGGTCTGGCAGCACCGCAACTCGAATCGAAACATGCAAGTACAACAAGGATGGCGCCGCTTCGTTCCCCTGGCCTGCGCCGTGGTGATCTGGGGCGGCAACTGGCCGGTGATGAAGCTGGGGCTGGCCCATGTCAGCCCGCTGTGGTTCGCCACGGCGCGCTTCGTCTGCGCCGCCGCGATCAGCTTCCTGGTGCTCGGCGCGCTGCGCCGGCTGCGGCTGCCCAGCCGCCAGGAATGGCCGCTGGTGATCGGCGTGGGCCTGCTGCAGATGGCGGCCTTCACCGCGCTGGCGCTGTGGGCGCTGCAGTACGTGCCGCCGGGGCGCGCCTCGGTGATCGCCTATGCCACCTCGGTGTGGGTGATCCCGCTGTCGTCGCTGGTGCTCAAGGAGCGCCTGTCGCGCCCGCAATGGATCGCCACCGGGCTGAGCTATGCCGGCATCGCGCTGATGGTGGCGCCGGCGCTGGGCGGCTGGCAGTTGCATACCGTCGTTGGACTGGTGATGCTGCTCGGCGCCTCGCTGGCATGGTCGCTCAGCATCATCCAGCTGCGCGCCAACCGCGCGGTGCGCCTGGGCGCGGACATGATCCCCTGGGAGACCGCCGTGGCCTCGGTGCCGCTGCTGGTGCTGGCGCTGCTGCGCGACGGCGCGCCGCACTTCCTGTCCATGCCGGAGATCTGGCCGCTGCTGTTCTACACCGGCCCGCTGGCCACGGCGCTGACCTTTATCGTGGTGCTGAACATGACGCAGGCCTTGCCGCCCGCGGCCACCTCGATCGCCATGCTGTGCGTGCCGGTGATCGGCCTGATCGTTTCCGCCGCGGCCTTCCACGAACGCATCTCCGCGGACCTGTCGGCCGGGCTGGCGCTGATCGCGCTGGGCGTGGCCACCTCCGCGCTGGCGCCATGGCTGGGGCGGCGCATGCGGTGGATCAATGCCTAGTGCGCCGGATGATCACCGGATCCGGCCGCGGCCTGTCAAGAACGGCGGGCGCGGACGTTACACCCGGACACACATGTATTGAGCCGCTAATACCTGGCGAGGCCGCGGGCGGTTAAAGTGCGGCCATCTACTAACCGGAGCCCCCCGTGCGGAAAATCGCCACCCTATGCACCCTTGCCACTGTCGCGGTGTCCGCCGCACTGGCTTCCAGCGCGGCCTTCGCACGCGTGGACGTGGATATCGGCATCGGCCTGCCCGCGCCGGTGTATATGGCACCCGCACCGGTCTACCAGCCSGCACCCGTCTACCAGGCGGCGCCGGTATACGCACCCGCGCCTGTCTATGTCGCGCCGCAGCCGGTGGTGGTGKGCCCGGGCTACTACGGTCCCGGCTGGCGCGAGCGGGCCTGGCGCGAACGCGAATGGCGCGAACAGCGCTGGCGCGATCACCGCGAGCACGAGTGGCGCGAGCATGAGCATGAACATGACCGCGAGCGCGAATGGCGCCGCTGAACGCGCGCTGAGCTTACGCCCGGCGTAGCCGGCTCAGCCGGCTACGCCGGCTGACGCCTGGCTGGCCAGCACGGCCCGGCGCAGGCGCGCCACGCCTTCCACGATCTGCGCGTCGGAAGCCGTGGCGAACGACAGCCGCAGCGCACCGCTGCGCTGCCCGTCCACGCCGAAGCTGGCGCCCGGCACATACATCACGCCCGCCTCGATGGCGCGGGGCAGCAGGCTCGCCGAGTCCGGCACGCCATCGATTTCACACCACAGGAACATGCCCCCTTGCGGCGTCTCGCCGCGCAGCGCGGTGCCGAAGGCATCGGCCAGCGCGCCGGACATCAGGTCGCGCTTGCGTCGATAGAGATCGATGATGCGCGCGGTCTGCCGCCCTAGCAGCCCGTCGGCCAGGCAATCCGCCATGGCCAGCTGYAGCCACGGCGAAGTGCACRGGTCCGACACCTGCTTGGCGATCACGGCGCGCCGCACGATCTGCGCGGGTCCGGCCATCCAGCCCAGGCGCAAGCCCGGCGCCATGGTCTTGGAGAAACTGCCGAGATAGACCACCCACGGCGCCAGCAGCGGATCCTGCGCGGCCAGCGACAGCAGCGAGGGCAGCGGCTCGCCGTCGAAGCGCAGGCTGCCGTAGGGATCGTCCTCCACCACCACGATGCGGTGCTGCGCGGCCAGCGCGAGCACGGCGCGGCGGCGCGCCAGCGATAGCGTGCGCCCGCTCGGGTTGGCGAAGGTCGGCACCAGATACAACAGGCGCGGCCGCTCGTGCGCAGGGCAGTCCGCCAGCATCGTKGCGAGCGTCTGCACGCACAACCCTTGCGCGTCGGAGGGCACGCCGCGTACCGCCGCGCCCGCGAGGCGCAGTGCCTGCACCGCGGCGGGATAGGTCGGCGTCTCCACCCACACCGGCGTGCCCGGCGCGACGAAGGCCTGCACCAGCAKGCCGAAACCCTGCTGCGAACCCGATGTCACCACGATCTGCGCGGCCGGCAACGGCGCGCCGTGCGCGGCCATCAGCGCGGCAAGCGCGCTGCGCAGCTCCGCCATGCCTTCGGTCGGCCCGTATTGCAGGCACAGGGCCGGGTCGGCGCTCATGCGGGCCGCGGCGGCGGCCTGCAGCGCAGCGGCATCGAAGCTGGCCGGCGCCGGGTAGCCGCCCGCGAACGAGATCATCCCCGGCAGGCTCATATAGGGAAACAGTTCACGGATGGGCGAGCCTTGCGGCTCGCGCATGGCCGGCGCGAAGGCGTATGGATTGGCTGGCGTGCTCATGGCGATTGGCAATGGATGGTCAGTCGACGGTGGCGCCGGACAGCTTGACGATCTCGCCCCACTTGCGACGGTCGACGCGGACCAGCTCGGCGAACACTTCGGGCGAGTTCGGCGCCAGTTCGGCGCCGGCCTCGCGCAGCCTGGCCTGGATGGCGGGGTCGCTGGCGGCGCGCGCCAGGTCGCGGCTGATCTTCTGCGCCACCGCGGCGGGCAGGCCCTTGGGCGCGAACAGMCCGAACCATGGGCTGGCGTCGAAGCCGTCGACCGGGCCGGCCGCGGCCACCGTGGGCACGCCGGGCAGTGCCGGCGAACGCGCCGCCGAGGTCACGGCCAGCGCCTTGAGCTTGCCCGAGCGCACGAACTGCAGCGACGCCGGCAGGTTGTCGAACATCACATCCACGCTGCCGCCCATCAGGTCTGCCAGCGCCGGGCTGCTGCCCTTGTAGGCGACGTGGCTCATCTGCGTGCCGGTCATGCGCTGGAACAGTTCGCCGGCCAGGTGGGTCGAGGTGCCGTTGCCGGCCGAGGCCATGTTGACCTTGCCGGGGTTGGCCTTGAGATAGGCAATGAAGTCCGCCAGTGTCTGCACGCGCGCGCGCTCGGCGAAGGCCGGCGAAACCACCACCACGTTGGGCACCTTGGCGACCAGCGTCACCGGCGCGAAATCGCCGGCGGCATCGTAGGGCAGCTTCTTGTAGAGCGTGGGATTGATGGCGAACTCGCCCACCGAGCCCATCAGCAGCGTATAGCCATCGGCCGGCGACTTGGCCGCGACGCCGGTGCCGACGATGCCGCCGGCGCCGGGCCGGTTGTCCACCAGCACCKGCTGCTTCCACATGGCGGTGAGCTGGTCGCCGACCATGCGCGCCACCATGTCGGTGGTGCCGCCGGCCGGATACGGCACGATGATGCGTACCGGCTTGTTGGGAAAGTCTTCCGCGCTGGCGGTGGCCGCCGCCAGCAGGCCAATGGAAATGCCGCAATGGCCGATGATGCGAAGCAGTGCTTTCATGCCCGTCTCCTCTTTGTCTTTTTGCTTGTGTTTGTCCTGCGCGCCCGGGGCGGGAATCCGGCAGGCCCGATGGCAGCGCCCCRGAAGCTGCGCATTTTTGAGCATCAACTTCTTTCCATCAAGCGAGATTTACGCATAGGATGATGCCTTTCATGCATCAAGTGCGGTCAGCATTGCCCGGCAAAGAGGCAAGCTTCGCCGCTTCCAGCCCGCCCCCATGAGCACATCCCGCCTGCCCAGTCTCAGCAGCCTGCGCGCCTTCGAAGCCGCGGCACGCCACCAGAACCTGCGCCGCGCCGCCGCCGAGCTTTGCCTCAGCGAAAGCGCCGTGTCGCGCCAGATCGCCATGCTCGAGAGCCAGCTCGGAGTAGCGCTGTTCCACCGCGCCAACCAGCGCGTGAGCCTGACCCCGKCCGGCTCGCTGTACGGCGCGCAGGTACGCGAGAGCCTGCAGCGGCTGCAGCGCGATACGCTGGACATCATGKCGCACGAAGGCGCGGGGGGCATCGTGGAGCTGGCCTGCGTGCCGACGCTGGCGGTCGAATGGCTGATCCCACGCCTGCCTGCGTTCTACGCCCGGCATCCGCAGGTCGTGGTCAATGTGAGCGCGCAGACCGATGTGTTCCTGTTCGACGGCACGCCGTACGACGCCTCCATCCACTACGGCCAGGCCAACTATCCAGGCGGCCGCGCCGACCTGCTGTTCGACGAGGAATCGGTGCCCGTGTGCCATCCGGCGCTCTTCGGCGGCGCGGAAGCGGTCACGCCCGAGCGGATCGCGCAGGCGCCGCTGCTGCACCTGTCGACGCGCCGGCTCGACTGGCAGAACTGGATGGAAGCGGCTGGCGTGGGCGAGGTCAATGCCATGCGCGGCACGCGCTACGATCACCACAGCATGGTCATCAGCGCGGCGCGCGCCCGGCTGGGCGTGGGCCTGGTGCCGCGCTTCMTGGTGGAGGAATACCTGGCGCTGGGCTTGCTGGTGATGCCGGTGGCGCAGGCCATGCGCTCGCAGCGCGCCTACTACCTGATCGCGCCGGACTCGCGGCCGATGAGCGATGCCATGTCCCGCCTGCGCGGCTGGCTGCTCGCGGCGGCGCAGGATTTCGCCACGCGCCAGCCGGTGCCCGGGGTGCGCGCCGCCGCGCCGGCCGGCACCCCAGGATGAATCTTCAAATTATTTGAATATCGCATACGATTAGGCGCCGCTTAAGGAGCACCCGGTGGAACTATCCTTTGTCACATGGAAGCGCGACTGCTTCGCACAATTTCAACAAAGGCAGCTCCATCATGACAATCACAACCACCCGCMTGCTGCTGGCCGCGGCCATCGCCGGCACCGCCCTGCTCTCGTTGAATTCCRCCTTTGCCGCCGACGCGCGCAGCCTCCATGCCGGCGACGACTACGGCTACGTACACCGCACGGCTGACAGCTACGGCGACGGCGCGCGCAAGGCCGACGCGTTCAGCGACGGCGCCCGCACCGTGGTCCACGAGTATCCGTTCGGCTTCGCCGCCTGAGCGCCGCAGCCAGCGCCGCGCCGCAACMGAACCACGGAACGCATCATGAGCATCAAGGAAAGCGCCCTCATCCTCGCCGGCTGGCTCGTCGCCTGCATCGGCAGCGGCTATCTCGTCGGCTTCGCGGCGCAGGTGCTGCAGACCTGAGCCAGATCCGCAGCACCGCCGGGCACGGGCCGCTCAGTCCTTGACCCCTGCCGCCTCCAGCACCTCCGCGAGCTTGCGGCCCGCATCGAGCGCCGCCGGGAAGCCGCAGTACACCGAGCTGTGCACCACCAGCTCGCGCAACTCCCGGGCCGTCACGCCGTTGGCGAGCGCGCCGCGCAGGTGCCCCGTCAGCTCGTGCGGACGATTGAGCGCGATCAGCATCGACACCGTCGCCAGGCTGCGCTGCTTGCGGTCCAGCCCCTCGCGCGTCCACACCGTGCCCCAGGCGTATTCCGTCACCAGCTGCTGCAGGCCGGTATCGCCTTGCTGCTGCGCGGCGTCGAAAGCGCGCTCGACGTACTGCGCGCCCATCACCTCCGACCGTACCTGGCGGCCTGCCTCGAAGGCCGGCGTCTGCGCGTAGCCCGGCAGCGCATTCTCGTMTTTCGTCATCTCGTCTTTCCCCTGTTGTCTGCCCGCGCCGTCTCCGGCCGCCATTTCCGGCCGCCGTCTCCGGCTTTACCGGAACGGCGTCTGCAGGATGCCCATCACCGTGCGGATGCCGTCCCGGTAGTTGCCCAGCCGCATGTTCTCGTCATAGCTGTGCTGGTTGTTGTCGGCATTCACCAGCGGCACGATCACGAACGGCGACTGCAGCGCCTGTACCGCGGCACCCGTGGGCACGGTGCCGCCCATCATGCGGATCTGCACCGGCGCCTTGCCCCAGGACTGCTGCATGGACTGCAGCAGCCACTGGCTCACCGGGGCGCCGAGGTCCGTGCGCGCCGCCGAGCTGGAGGCCGAGACTTCGCCGGCGGTGAGCGCCGCGAGCTTGGGATAGCGCGCGCGCTCCTCATCGGTGGGCTCGCCCTTGACGAGATGGTAGCCCTGCTTCTCCACATGCTGCCTKAGCAGCGCGAACAGCGATTCGGGGCTGGTCTCGGGCACCGTGCGGATGTMGATATCCGCCAGCGCMACTTCGGGGATGATGGTGCKCGCCTTGTCGCCCACGTCGCCGCCGGCGATGCCGCGCACGTTCAGCGTGGGGTACTGCATGGCTTCCTGGTAGTTGGCGCCGACCCGCTCGGCGCGCGCGATGCCCAGGCGGCGGCGCAGCGCGGCTTCGTCGTCCGGCACCGCGGCCATGATGCGGCGCGCGCGCTCGTCGATCTTCACCGGCTTGTAGTAGCCGGGAATGGTCACGCGGCCTTCGTCGTCCTTCATGCTCGCCAGCAGGCTGGCGAGGCGCTGCACCGGATTGGCCGCGTAGTTGCCGTAGTGCCCGCTATGCAGGCCCTGGCTGGCGCCGAACACCTTGAGCTGCACCAGCAGCACACMGCGGTTGCCGAAGATCAGCGTGGGCTGGTTGCTCTGGTGCATGGGGCCGTCGAAGATCACCATGCMGTCGTTGCGCAGCAGCGCAAGGTTCTCGGCGATCACCTTGCCCAGCGAGGGCGAGCCCTTTTCCTCCTCGGAATCGAGGATCACCTTGATATTGACCGCCGGCTCGACGCCGGCCGCCTTGAGCGCATCCATGGCGGCGAGGAACATGACGATGGGGCCCTTGTCGTCGGACGACGAGCGCCCGAACACGCGCCACTCCGGGTMGGCGTGGCCGGCGTACAGCTGCTCGATCGGTAGCGTCTCCCACTTGCCGCCGGCGCTGCGCGCCTTGAGCGTGGCCTCCCACGGACTGCGCTGCGCCCATTGCGACGGCGTTACCGACTRGCCGTCGAAATGCATGTAGAACAGCACGGTCTTGCGCGGGCCGGCGCCGGCTGGCGCGGGATATTCGGCATAGACCATCGGCTTGCCGTCGTTGGCCAGCTCGCGCGACTGGAAGCCGCGCCGCGCGAAGGCCTTGACCAGCCAGTCCGCGTTCTTCTGGATATCGGCCGGCACGGTGGCATCGTTGGGCATGGCCAGCAGTTCGACCCATTCCCGGTAGCTGCGCGGCGCGGCCTGGGCGGCTTGCTGCTCCAGTTGCGCGGCGTCGAGCGTGGCGGCCTGGACGGGGGCCGCCAGCGACATGGCGCAGGCTACGGCGCCGAAGGCKGCGCGGATGGCGCCGCGGGAAGCATGGCGATCAGGGTGGGCGGCGGCGCGGCCAGGCGCGCGGGTACGGAAACGCAGTCTCATGGGTCTTGTTGGTCTGTTGGCTGTCGGATGCGCGCGGCAGCCATGCCGCCGCGCGCACCGGCAGTCTGAACCGCGGCGCGCGACTTGTCCAACGCGCGGCGCCCCTGGCAGGCGCGCGCTCCGGCGCGGCAGGCACTAAGGTCCCTGTTCGTCCGGCGCGCGCGCGAAACCCTCCTCGCGCTGGGCAATGGCGATCGCGAGCCCGTACTCGACGGCAAAAAGCAGGATCAGCGCCAGTATCGCCACGGCGCCGATCGCMAGCCGGTAATAGATCCAGATCGACATGACGGCAAGCCGGCGGGGCCGGCAGAGTCTTCCTGCCTGCAGGGTAGGACCGGCAGTGTCAAAAGGGCGCATGGATATCCGGGGCCGGGCGCAAAGAAAGCCTAAAAATGCGCCGCGGGCAAGGCGACGGGCATCGGAATCGGCTTAATTTGACCTGGATCGTGGCGGGCCTCTCCCATCGGTGCCATCATTCCCGCAATGACCGCCCCGGCATCGCCTCCGGTACCGGCGCCGCCATGCTGACTGCGACAAGCGTTGCCCAACCAGGAGATAGCCGCCATGACCAATATCGTGCTCGCCACCGATGGTTCGCCGTATGCCGATGCAGCCGCACGCTTCATTACCGAAGGCCGCCTGCTGCAGAGCGGTTTCACCGTGCACGTGGTGCATGTCACCCCCGAGGTAACGGGACAGGTGCGCGCCTTCGTCAACAAGGAAACCATCGACGCCTGGCACCAGGAAGAAAGCGGCAAGGCCACCAAGCCCGTGGCGGATATTCTCGCGGCGGCGGGTGTCGCCTTCGAATGCCATGCGCTGCATGGCTTTGCGCCGGAGCGCATCGTCGCCTATGCCGCCAGCGTGGACGCGCGCGGCATCGTCATGGGCACGCACGGACGCGGTGCCTTTTTCAATGCCGTGATCGGTTCGGTGGCGGGACGGGTGCTGGCGCACGCGCCTTGCCCGGTGATACTGGTCAAGGCGCCGGAAAAGAAGTAAGCAGCGGCGACAGAAGACGGCGCGCCGGTTCCGGCCGCGCCTAGACTGGCCAGAGCGGCGGTTCGTCCATCAGCGCGACCTGCTCGCGCAGCTCGAGGATGCGGTCCTGCCAGTAACGCGCGGTGCCGAACCAGGGGAATGCCGCGGGAAAGGCGGGGTCGCGCCAGCGGCTGGCCAGCCAGGCGCTGTAGTGCAGCAGGCGCAGCGTGCGCAGCGCTTCGACCAGGTAGAGCTGGCGCGGATGGAACTCCGCGAAGTCCTCGTAGCCGGCCAGGATGTCGGCCATCTGGCCTTGCATGGCAGCGCGGTCGCCTTCGAGCAGCATCCACAGGTCCTGCACCGCCGGGCCCATGCGGCTGTCGTCGAAGTCGACGAAGTGCGGGCCGGGTGGCTGCGCGCGGGCCTGCGATTCCTCTATCCACAACACATTGCCGCGGTGGCAGTCGCCGTGCAGTCGCAGCAGCGGCAGCTCGCCGGCGCGCTCATAGCAGCGGCGCGCGCCGTCGATGGCAAGCGCCGCCACGGCCTCCCACGCCGGGCGCAGGTCGTGCGGAATGCAGTCCTGCGCCAGCAGCCAGTCGCGCGGGGCCACGCCGAAGCTGTCCAGGTCGATGGCCGGGCGTGCGCTGTAGGGCTGCGTGGCGCCGACGGCGTGGATGCGGCCGATGAAGCGGCCGAGCCAGGTCAGCGTGTCCGAGCGGTCAAGCTCGGGCTCGCGCCCGCCGCAGCGCGCGAACACCGCGAAGCGGAAGCCCGCGTGTTCCAGCAGCGTATTGCCGTCGCGCACGATGGCCGGCACCGCCGGGATCTCGGCGTCGGCCAGTTGCTGCACGAAGGCGTGTTCTTCCAGGATGGCGGCATCGCTCCAGCGGCCGGGCCGGTAGAACTTGGCCACCACCGGCGCGCTGTCTTCGATGCCGACCTGCCAGACCCGGTTCTCATAGCTGTTGAGCGCCAGCAGGCGGCCATCCGGCATGAAGCCGGCGGCCTCCATGGCGTCCAGCATCAGGTCGGGCGTCAGGCTGGCGTAGGGAACGCCGCCGTCATCCGCCACGGGAAGATCGAAGCCTGAGCTGGACATGATGCGTGGCCGCCGTCGGGGTCGGGGGATCAGCGGCCGGTCTTGCGCTGGCCGCMCAGCAGGGCGGCTTGCGGCGACGAACGGCGGCCCTGGCCGCCGCGCGGCTGCGCGACGTTGCCGTTGACATCGCCGCTACGACCGCCATTGCCACCATTGCCACCATTGCCGTTACCGCCGCCATTGCCCGCGGCACGGTTGCCGTTGGCCTGGCCGTTGCGCGGTGCGCCCTGGCCGGCTTGCGCCGGACGGCCGCCGCCTTGCGCGGGACGCTGGCCCTGCGGCTGCGGCGCGCGGCGCTGGCC
>NZ_JBFTLQ010000130.1:0-14849 GCF_056396525.1 Cupriavidus sp. 05T41 | reverse complement strand
GTAATGACCTCGGGTCTAGCCATCCTCGGGCGTCTCCATTGCATTCAACCGGGCAGGCTGAATACCATGGACAGGCCCTCAGGCGGACATTTGAACTTTGCTAGAACCGGACATTACAACTTTGCCGCTACATCCAATGTTCGCATAATGAGGATTATGTTAAATGCAGTAATCTGGCAAAACCGTGCTGAAGTACCGCCTGTGTGCAAGCCTATCTTCCCGCTCGGTGCCTGACGCTCGCTCACACCGTATATGCATCACAGCTCCGTCCTCGTGGAACAGTGGCGACCGAGAGCCCGTAAGTGTCATGCCTCTAGGCGCCTGGCTCGCCGACTCTGCGCCGGCCAGGAAACGGCATCAGCCTTGCGACGCGCTGGCGAGCACCACTTGGCCTGCGGCCTCATTCAGTCTCGTCAACCGACACTCTCCACGCATCGGTCGGAGCCTTTCTCCGCTTGTGTCAAAGCGACGTCAATTTTCTTGCCGCTTGGACAATCACGAATCCGCGCTGCTATATTGCGTGAACTAAACCTGMCTCGGATCCCATGGCACGCTCGCTTGCGCTCGTCGCGTTGGCCGCTTCGCTCTATGGTTGCGCCGGCGCCCCGTCCTTCGGACTGTTTGGCGCCTATTTTCCGCTCTGGCTTCTGAGCGCCGTGGTGGGCATCGTGGGCGCCGTCATCTCCTGGCGGGTGTTTGTCATGACCGGCTGGGCGGATATCGTCTGGTTCCCGCTGCTGGTGAACACGGCAATCGGCCTGATGATCGCTGAAGTCGTCTGGTTAATCGGTACGGGGCACATCCTATGAAAATGGCCGGCGCCCGTAAGAACCCCCTGCGCGGCAAAGTGGTTGCCCTGGTAATCGTCCTGCTTGCCGTCCTGCTTTCCGTCTATGCCTGGCATCGCACCGCACGGTTTCCGTCTTCCGACGATGCCGCGCTCGATGCAGACATGGTTCATGTGGCCTCGCCCGTGGGCGGCAAGGTCGCCAGGATCCTGGTCAGCGAAAACCAGCAGGTGGCCAAGGGCTCCGTGCTGTTCGAGATMGATCCGGTGCCGTACCGGCTGGCCGTGGCCCAGGCGAGTGCCGACCTGGAACTGGCGCAGGCCACGCTGGGCACGCGCCGGCGCACGATTTCCACCGAACGCGCCAATGCCGCGATTGCATCGGAGCAGATCGCCCGCGCCKAACAGAACTATGCGCTGACCGCGCGCACCGTGGAGCGCCTGCGCCCGCTGACCGCGGATGGCTACGTGCCGAAGCAGCAGCTCGATCAGGCCCAGGTGGCGCAGCGCGACGCGGCTGTCTCGCTGAAACAGGCCAATGTGCAGCGTGCCGCGTCGGCACAGGCGGTGGGCACGGTCGACGATGCCATGGCGACGGTGCGGGCGCGCGAGGCKGCGCTGGCCATCGCCCAGCGGGCGCTGGATGACACTGTGGTTCGCGCCCCGCACGATGGCCGCGTTAGCGGCCTGACCGTGCTGTCCGGCGAAGTCGTGCTTCCCAACCAGTCGCTCTTCCTCCTGGTGCATACCGGCGAATGGTTCGCCGTGGCCAACTTCCGTGAAACGCAGCTTGCMGAAATCCACGTGGGCGACTGCGCCACGGTCTATTCGATGATCGACCGGGGCCATGCCATCCGCGGCAAGGTTGATGGCATCGGCGTCGGCATCACCGATACCGAGCGGCTGAACCTGCCGCGCTCCCTGCCCTATGTCCAGCCGTCGGTGAACTGGGTKCGCGTGGCCAAGCGATTCCCGGTGCGGATCAAGCTGGAAGATCCGCCGGAAATGCTGGCCCGGGTGGGTGCAAGCGCAACCGTCGAGATCCGGCATGGCGCGGCCTGCAACTGACAAATTGCGTCCGGGGCTGGCCGATATCGGCGCCCTGCTGGCATCGTTCCCCGGGCGCGCGGCGGCTACCACGCGCATTGCAGTGGCCTGCACGCTGACGGTACTTGTCACCAGCATCTATGGCACACCGGAAGCGGCCATCTCCGCCTATGTCGTCTTCTTCATCAATCGGGCGGATCGCACCACCAGCATCGTGATGAGCGTGGCGGCGCTGGTGCTGGTCACCATCATTGTCGGGTTCGTGATGCTGCTGGCCGATTTCAGTGTCGACGATCCGCTGCGCCGGGTGGCATGCATGGCTGTGYTGTCGGCCGCCCTGCTCTTCCTGACGTCTGCCAGCAAGTTGCGCCCGGTGGGCGCCATCATTGCGATGATCATCGGGTTCGCGCTCGATGAACTCGGCCTGGTGCCCGGCGGCGAGGTGGCCACGCGCGCCCTGCTCTATACCCTGCTGATGGTGGCGATCCCGATTGGCGTGAACGTGGTGGTCAATCTGGTGCTGGGCCCGTCCCCGCGCCGGCTGGCATCTGACCGGCTGGCGCATTGCCTGCGCGCAGCGGCAGCCTGCGTGCGCGATCCACGACCAAACGGTGCCGCGCTGCATGCGTTGTTGCATGATGGCGTTCAGCCGGTGGCCGGATGGCTGAAGCTTGCCAGGATCGAAGGCTCGGCCAACGCCATCGACTCGGCGGCGCTGCACCATGCGGCGGCGTCGACGATGGCGATCCTGATGGCGGCCGATGTCGCCGGCCGGCAGCCGGGCGCGCTGCCCGCATCGCTTGCCGATCCGATTGCCGACACGCTCGACGCGATGGCGCGCATGCTCGATGCTGGTGGCTATCCGGTGGAAATCGGGCTGGTCCTTCCAGATTCCAGCCAGCTTGCCCCGGCGCAGGCGGCAGCCGCCAGGGAATTGCACTCGGCCATCAATGGCTTTGCCCAGCCTCCCGAGCCTGGCACGGTCAAGCCCGCGGCGCMCGCAAGCAGCMGCGGCGGCTTCCTCGACGCCGACGCTTTTACCAACCGCGACCACATCCACTACGCGCTCAAGACGACCGGCGCGGCCATGTTCTGCTATCTCCTCTATCAGCAGCTGAACTGGCCGGGCATCCATACCTGCTTTATCACGTGCTATCTCGTGTCGCTCGGGACCGCCGCGGAGACCGTGGAGAAGCTCTCGCTGCGCCTGGCCGGTTGTCTGGTCGGCGCGGCCATCGGCACGGCGGCACTCGTGTATATCGTGCCATCGTTGTCATCCGTKGGCGGACTGATGCTGCTGGTCTTCGCGGGCTCGTGGCTATCCGCCTGGATTGCCCAAGGCTCGCCACGCATTGCGTATGCTGGCTTCCAGGTCGCGTTTGCGTTCTATCTGTGTGTCATCCAGGGCGCCGGCCCGGGRTTCGACCTKACCATTGCGCGCGACCGCGTCATCGGCGTGATRCTCGGCAACCTGGTGGTCTATCTGGTGTTCACGCGTATCTGGCCGGTCAGCATTGCCGGGCGCATCGAGGCGGCACTGGGCCGACTGGTCGCGCAATGGCAGCAGCTGGTAAATGCCAGGCAGCCCGACGACCGGCGCAGGCATGCGGCGGCCGCGCTGGCTTTGCAAGGCAGTGTMGTGCAAGACCTGGTCCTCGCGCACTACGAACCTGCGTCCGTGGGTCCGGCAGCTGGATGGGTCGACGACCGCCGGCAGCGCCTGCGCAAGCTCGACGCAATTGCCGGACCGGCCTTCCTGCTCGCCGAGCGGTTCCCGGGCGACCCCGACCTCGCGCAACGGCTTCGCACGCTGCTGGCCCACGACGTGGCTCCGCAACCGGTGCAGCCCGCCGAATCCGCGGCCGCCCCCGGCCACGATGAACCGGTCCGCGACGCCCTGCTSGCGCTCATCGACAAACGCCTCGCCGAATCCCCTGACGACTCCGCCGAGGCGCCCCATCCTTCCTCGATCCATGCGCAAACCTGATTCGCTGGGGGCTCCGCTATCGCTGATAGCTGTGATGCTGGCCGGTTGTGCCACGTCGTCGCTCGATCTGGCACCGCCGGAACCCGACCGGCCGTGGCAACCCGCCACCACGGCGTCCGGAGAGATCGTGCCTGGCGCCGCGGCCAGGCCGGCAACCACGACAAGATCGTCCGGCTACGCGCTGCCTGCCAACGCGGCGCTGGCTTCGCTCGCACCGCCGCCCGCACTCGATCCGGCGCATGCATACTCGTTGCCGGAACTGATCGATATGGCCGAGTCCGCMAACCCGCTGACGCGCATMGCCTGGAACGACGCGCGCAATGCCGCGCTGGCCGCGGGCATCGCCAAGGCCAGCTATCTGCCGCATATCTCGGCCGCGGCCATGGGCGGATACCAGAACGGGCATCTTTCCACCAACACGGCCCTGGGAACCGCAGGCGCCAATACGTCCAGCCACGGCGCGGTGTCGGTGCTGTCGCTGCAATGGCTGCTGTTCGATTTCGGCGAGCGTGCGGGGATTGTGGGTGCCGCGGAGCAGGCTTCGATCGCGCTCAATATTGCGTTTACGGCCGTCCACCAGCACATCGTCCACGAGGTGAGCGTGGCGTTCTATCGCTATCAGGCGGCCCGTTCGCGCGCCGGCACTGTGCAACAGGCGATGACCAACGCGGATGCCGTGCTCACGGCGGCCAGGGCCCGCTACCAGCGCGGCATCGGCACGGTGGTGGAGGTGGCGCAGGCCACGCAGAACCGTGCACAGACCAACMTGGCGATGGTGCAGTCGCAGGGAGCCGAAACCGACGCGTATCTGGCCTTGGTCACAGCGATCGGCATCTCGCCGCTATCGAAGCCGCGCATCGCCGAGATGCCGGTGCGGCCGTTGTCGCCGGCCCTGCGCGGCTCCATCGAGCAGATCGTCGAGGATGCGATCGCGCGGCGGCCCGACGTGCTGGGCGCCTATGCGGCCGAGCGGGCCAGCCAGTCCAAGGTCAAGGCCACCGAGGCGGCGTTCCTGCCCAAGGTGTTCCTGTCCGCGTACACGTCGTATGCATCGGGCGGATCGGCCATCACGGCGATTMCGCCGATTGGCCAGCAGCCCCCGACGCTGAACCTCAACGGCTATCGCTACGGCGCCAGCGTATTTCTCGGGGTTTCCGTGCCTCTCTACGACGGCGGCCTGCGCTMGGCCGCGCTCGCGCAGGCGCGCAATGACGTCGATAGCGCATCGGCCCGCCTGACGMGGGCCAAGGACGAATCGGTACGGCAGGTGGTAGTCAGCCAGAGCGCGCTCGAATCGAGCCTGGCCGCGTACGACGCGGCCAGGGAACTGGCCGACGCGGCCCAGGTCACCTACAACGCGGCGTTTGCAGCGTACAGCAAAGGCGTGGGGACGGTGACCGAAGCCAACCTGGCGCAGAACCAGTTGCTATTGGCTCGGAACGCGTCGGCCGATGCCTATAGCGGCGCACTGGCTGCGGCCGCTACGCTGGCGCTCGCGACCGGGGCGATCGGCTCGGCGCCGTGACCGGCTGAATGCCGGCGCATTCCTGCCCAACCCGCAAGCTAGCGCGCCAGCGAACTGACAGGCCCCGGTTGCGCAGCGGCGCTCAGGCGCCGTCGAGGAAGGGATTGCGTTGACCCATGCGCGTGCCCAGCGCATCGGGAGCCAGGCTCATGCTGGCTGGATCCACCGCCKGAGAGGGACTGCGCGCGAGCKAGGGGTCGGCCGGTACCGGCGCCCTACCCTGTTGCATTGGCTGGACGCCGCCTTGCCCATATTGTTCGAGCGCGGCGGGCATCGCCCCCTGGGCGACCTGCGTTGTCGCAGGCACGGCCTGCATCGGCATCGCTTCTCCCGCTTGTGCGCTTTGTGCCGGCATCGACTGCGCAGGCTGCGCGGATTKCATCGGTTGGTTGGATTGCATCGGCTGGGTCGGCTGAACGGGCTGGGCCTGCTGCGCGAGCAGCGGGAAGGACGCGATCAATGCGCCAGCCATCAACAGGGATTTCGCCAGATGTTGCTTCATTCGATACCTCCTAGAACGCCTACAGGCATGGGAAGGGCCACTGTAGCGCCGAGGCGTCTAACATTCTGTTCGATTTTGCAACGGTGATTTACCAGCCTTGCGATCTGCCGCGAGGCAGGTTAAGTGCGCGCGCGACACCTTGACGGCGCCCAACCTTGATGCAACCGTCCGCCCCGCGTGGCTCGCTTGCTCAAGCCAGTCCCACGTGGCGCTGCAGCCGTCCCAGCCCCGCCCAATGCGGCGGCACAAGCCACATCCGGCTGCATTTCCCTGCTATCTACGATCACGCGCTGCGCCCGTCTGGCACCAACGCGCCTCAGTTCACGCTGCCCGTGCTCATCATGGAACTGGGTCCGATCACCCATGCGGACCTTGGATGCCAGAACCACCGTGCCCGGTCGACGCTGACAAGAAATCTGCCGTTGCTTATCGCGCAAGGGTAGGTTTCGCGCACCGCTGCCAGGCCGAAGCGGCACGCCCTTCACGCCATGGGCGTCAGCCGAGATCAACCGCCATGATTGGCTCGGAGTCGGCGGAAATCACTGCTGCGAGCGCATGGATTTCTGGCAGCAGCTTCCTGAAGTAAAAGCGTGCCGTGGCTACCTTGGACGCGTAGATGGGATCAGTAGAGGGACCGTTGGACAGGCCAATCGCAACCATACGAGCCCAAATCCATGCAAGACCCACGTGGCCAGCGAGCCGCAGGTAGGCGGCTGCAACGCTGCCCTCAGCGTGAGGATCCTCCTTGACTGGACGGCATGCGGGTACGCAGTTCTCTGCGCAAGATCTTGCCGACCGTGGACTTTGGCAACGCATCGATAAGCGTAACGTGTCGTGGCATCTTGTATCCCGCAAGCTGTGTGCGGCAGTGAACCTCCACTTGCTCCCTCGTCAGAGTGGGATCGCGCGGGACAACAAACAAGTGGGGTACCTCGCCTGAACGCTCGTMGGGAACACCGATACAGGCAACCTCCATGACATTTGGCATCATGGCCACGACAGCCTCGATCTCGTTCGGATAGACGTTAAATCCCGAGACGAGAATCATGTCCTTCTTGCGGTCGACCATTGTCATGAACCCCTGCTMGTCCATGGTCACAATGTCTCMCGTTCTGAACCACCCCTCGTCAAAGAACGCCTTCCGTGTTTCCTCCTCCCGGTTCCAGTAACCCCTGAAGAGTTGTGGGCCCTTGATAAGTAGCTCACCCGCGCCCCCCAGTGGAACGTCCTGATCATTGTCATCCAACAGGCGTACGTCCGTAGAGGCAACGGGAATGCCGATCGTCCCACTGCGGCCTGGCGGATTGAAGGTGGCGCTCGGCGAGGTCTCCGTGAGTCCGTAAGCCTCGGTAACGGCAGGCGCCCCCGTAGCGCGCCAACGCTTGGCTACGGCAGCCTGGATCGACGCTCCGGCGCCCACCACCAGTTGCGTAKCGCTGAAGTCGACGCAATGAAGCTCCGGCTCATTCACAAGGCTGTTGAACAATGTGTTGACGCCTATGAACATCTGAAATGGCCGCCGCTTCATCTCCGCAACCACCGACCCGGGATCTCGCGGATTTGGCACCAACCGATTTTCGCTGCCCACCGATAGCGCCAGCAACGCAGTGGCAAGCGGAAAGATGTGATACAGCGGCAGAGGCGTCACCATCGAAGCCTGCGGCGCTGTCAGTGCCGGCCTCGCCCATGTCAGAACCTGGGCCAGACTCGCACTGACCGACTTATGCGTGAGGATCGCGCCCTTGGATACGCCTGTCGTACCACCGGTGTACTGCAGGATCGCGATGTCCTGCGCCGTCTGGGAGACCTCGGCGAGCTTCCCTCTGCTTCCCTGGAGGATTGCTGTCGCCAATGGCAGGAGTCGACACTTGCCCGTCGCGTCGACTGCTTCAGCAAGTTCAGCATCGGCAGCCGCTGCCGGAAGTTGTCCGGCGACACGCTTCATCMCGACCACCGGCGCTGTCAGTACCAGCGAAATGCCTGTTTCTGCCAGTACTTGCTGCAATGACTGCTGCAGTTGGTCAGCAACGATAATGCCGGCCGCGCCAGAGTCCTGCAATTGGTGCTTCAGCTCACGTGGCGTGTAGAGCGGATTGACGGGCACCGCCACCATTCCTGCGCGGAACACCGCAGCAAGGCCAATGATGAAGGCGGGGCAACTGGGCAACATCAACGCCACGCGATCCCCCTTCTTCAATCCCGACTGCTGAAGAAAGGTCGCCAGCGCCTCGGAAAGGAGGCCAAGCTCTGCGTAGCTCAGCGACTCCCCGAGGCACGTCAGGGCCGGGCGCGCCGAGAACGAAGTGACCGTCCTTTCAATCATCGCTCCGAGCGTAGCTGTCTCCTMTACCTCGATCTCGAGTGGCATCCCGGGCGGGTAGGATCCATGCCAGCGTCTGGCTTCCATATTGACGTCTCCTCAATTGTTATGCCCCAGTTGTATCCGGGGTTGCTTCGCTCCGTTCCCAGCGGGTGGGATGGCGAACTCTCGGCTTGCCGGCGTGCCCAAATGATCGCGTTCTCTGAGCCGGATCTGATACCAGAAAACGCCGCAATATCTTTGGTTAACGTTCGTTTGGTAAACGATCGTAGGTTACCCGTAGGACCATGTCAACATGTATTCACGACCATCGACCACCCGCGCAGCCCCACGCAGCCACCTTCAAGGTGGAGTGAATGCGCTGCCATTGGCGCCCGCTCTGACAAACGGCTCTCAATCCTAAACGATMGTAATGCTATACTTCCCGCAGGTTGATATATTCAAGGTGAGCCGAATGCGATACTCAAGCAGTCACAAGCAGGAGACTCGKGAGAAGCTTCTGAACAGCAGCAGAGCGATTGCCAAGAAGGGAGGATTCGAGTCCACCGGGATCGATGCCCTGATGGGCGCGATCGGGCTCACCGGAGGTGCCTTCTATAGCCACTTCGGCTCMAAGACTGAGTTGTTTGCAGCCATCGTCGAGCAAGAACTAACCAACAGTTCGGAGATGCTCGCAGGCGAAGAGACCGGCGAAGACCATTTCGTAAGATGCATCCGTAGCTATCTGAGCAGTTCTCATGCGCTGCATCCTGAAACAGGTTGTGCCCTACCGACCTTGGGCGCGGAAATTGCGAGGGCCGATCCAGAGGTCCGCGCCACAGTGGAGCGAGCCGCGAAGAAACTGCACAACAGCTGGAAGGATCGCCTGAACGATCAAGATGCTGCCTGGGCATTGGTCGCGCAATGCGTGGGAGCGATCTTGCTGGCCCGGGTTGTTGAATCTGACCGAACCAGGCAGCAGATCCTCGCATCCAGCCGCCGCTTTCTCGGACGGTCTATCGAGGCGCTCGAACCCCTGAGCAAGACCTGAGCCATGACAGGTTGGCGCCTGCGCTACGCMCAGGCGCAACGCTGTTCTGAGGCCTGCGAGCACATCGAACCCGCCATCTACCTTCCCTGACCAAGCGGGCCCAGCCCTTGCGCCGCCGAGTTCTTTCCCATCCATTTCTGTCAATCTCGCTGCAGGAGACAACATGAGCCGCATAAGCGTCCAGTTTCACTTCGATTTCGGCAGTCCGAATTCTTACCTTAGCCACAAGGTCATCCCAGGCATTGAGGCTCGCCAGGGTGTCACGTTTGAATATGTTCCCGTGCTGCTTGGTGGCCTGTTCAGGCTGACCGGAAACCGATCGCCGGCAGAGGCATTTGGGGGCATCAAGAATAAGCCGGAGTTTGGACAACTGGAGATGCAGCGTTTCATCGCCAAGCATGGTCTGACGGCGTATCGGCACAACCCTTACTGGCCCGTCAACACCTTGCAAATCATGCGCGGCGCCGTGGCTGCCCAGAAGCATGGAACCTTCGCGTCGTATGTCGATGCCGTGTTCGCCAATATGTGGGAACAAGGTTTGAAGATGGATGATCCTGCAGTGATTGCGGGCGCTTTGAACTCCGCTGGCCTGGACGGCGACAACTTCCAGAATCACATCGCGGATGCCGAGGTTAAGCTCACCCTGCTGTCGAATACAGAGGACTCTTTCAAACGCGGCGCCTTTGGCTCGCCGACCTTCTTTGTCGGCGACGAGATGTTCTTTGGGAAAGATCAGTTGCGGGATGTCGAGGAGGAAATCCAGCGCGCGAAAGCGCGACTGAAGTAAGACAGCGGGGGCCTGCACAGGGCTTCCGCACGAGACCGGAAGCCCCGCACGCAATTTTTTAATGAGGCGGGCAGTGCGTCACGCAGTGACCCGACCTGAGGCCCTCTTCAGGCAGGCCCGCTTCATGCCGAGGCGGTCTGCGTGGATCCCCTCGCAGGCCTGTCCAGGCGCACTTCCCATAGGCCATGCCGCGGCACCTTCTCGTTTGAGTACTTGCGGGATTCGATGATAGTTTCCCGCAACGCCTTCTTCTGCAGCTTTCCAGTCGGCAAGCGCGGAAAGTCCAACACAAATGCGAAGTACTTGGGCGCGCGTATCGGGCCGAGCCTTTCACGGCAAACTGCACTAAGCGCTTCGGCAAGTATCTCTGCTGCATCAGGCATTCGTTCAACCTGGATCACCGCATAGACGGACTCGCCATACTCGTCATCAGGAACGCCGAACACCGCCGCGTCCAGAACCCGGGCATCCGTAAGCAGCACCTGCTCGATTTCCTGCGGATAGATGTTCACGCCCCCCGATATGATCACGAAATCCCGACGGTCAGACAGATAGAGGTAGCCGTCGCCGTCGAGGTGCCCGATGTCACCATAGGTCCACCAACCTTGCTTGCTGCGGCTCAGCGTCGTCTTATTGGCGTCGTTCCAGTATGCAAAGCTGGCGCTCGTCTCGAAGAAAATCGTACCCGTTGCGCCGGGCGGCATCTCATCCTCGTTGTCATCCAGGACATGAATGACGCCATCGGTCGCCTTGCCGACMGAGCCTTTGTGCCGCAGCCACTCCTCTGAGGTGATGGAGCAAGCGCCGATGCCTTCCGTGCCCGCGTAGTACTCGTGCAGGATCGGCCCCCACCAATCGATCATCGCCTCTTTTGTGTCCACGGCACACGGCGCCGCCCCGTGGAGCGCAACGCGATGGCTGGAAAGATCGAACTTCGCCCGCGTGATGGGATCCAGCCGAAGCAAACGGTGGAACATCGTGGGAACCCATACACTATGAGTGACACGGAACTGCTCGATTGCCGTCAGCGCCACTACAGGGTCGAAGCGATCCATCACCACCGCGGTACCGCCCATTGCCAGCGTCGCGGAAACATTTCGGTGCGGTGCTGCATGATAGAGAGGAGAGGTACACAGGCTGACCATCATTGGGCCGACGCCAGGCTGGCCTGCATATGACGCGTCTCGTGGATCCATCGCGTCGTACGGAATCGGCGGAATGACCTTTCGCACGCCCTTTGGACGACCCGTCGACCCGGATGAATACATCATTTCCCGACCGCGCGCGGGATCGGGAATTAGCGTGCAAGCGCTTGAGCGAAGCGCCTCCTCCAGGCTCTGGAAGCCCGAAATGGCACSCCCCAACGAGTAGCAAGGCACGGTGCCAAAGTCGGACGCAGCCAGGTTTTTGCTTCCTGTCGCCGAGGTTGAGACAACGACCGCACTTGCGCCGCAATCTCCGGCAATGTAGCGCAGATCCTCCTTGCTCAGGCTTGTCGACGCCGGGGTAAATACGACCCCCGCTCGCTGACAGCCCCACGCCAGATAGAGAAATTCAGGGCAATTCCCCACGGAGAAGAGCACCGCGTCTCCGCTCTGAATGCCGATGCTGCGAAGCAAATTGGCAACGCGATTGGCCCCTTGCTCGAGTTCGAGATACGTGATCTCTACCCCTGCAGGGACGAATACCGCAGCAACTTTATCTGGTGTCGTTAGCGCGAAGTGTCGTGGATGAGGCATTCTTCAACTCACATGGTTCCGACAACAGCAGCAACAGCAGCAACAGCAGAAACTGCGGCAACTGCAGGTCCAGGCAGGAGCGCTCGGCGGCATTGCGTATGCCCTTCCCCGCCCAAGGACATGGTCAGCTTCGCGCACTGCGTCAGACACGTTCAAATAAACGTTCGTTTACCTATCTGACGTTAAGTTAAGTCTTCAGCCCTGTCAAGCCCGACTGGACGCGGTAGGTGGACGATGACTGCATCGCCTCATCGGCATCCCGCTTGACAAGCTCCGCCCCGAAGATTAACGTCCGTTCACTAAACGATCATTTTCATGGAGACGCCGTGACATCAGATAGTTCGGAGCCCAACGTCGACGTCTGGCGCCGCGCAGAAGGTTCGGACATCCGTGACCGACTCGCGGGCAATAACCAGGACGCGGCAGCGCGTGGCGTGTTCGKCGTTCCGTCCTTCTTTGTCGATTCTGAACTCTTCTTCGGCAACGACCGGCTGGAATTCGTACGTGCCGCGCTTTCATCCAAGTCAATCCAAAAAGAGGCCCTTCCATGACCAAAGGAAAACTCGCCCTGATAACGGGAGTCGGCCCGGGCACCGGGCTGGCTCTGGTCCAGCGCTTTGTGGCGGGCGGCTACCAGGTAGCCATGATCGCCCKCAACCAGGAGCGTATTGCAGAAATCGCACGCGAGTTGCCTGGCTCCCACGCCTATCCCGCGGACGTCACCGATGAGTCGCAGCTKAACAGTGCGTTGGATCGCATCCAGGCCGAGCTAGGCCACCCACAGGTATTGGTGCACAACGCTGTGGGCGGTTCGTTTGGCAACTTCCTGGAGATCGAACCGCAGGTACTGGAGGCGAACTTCCGCACCAATGTCATGGCCCTCCTTCACMTGGCCCGGCGATTGGCGCCAGCCATGGTGGAGGCAGGCCACGGCGCCATCGTCGCAACTGGCAACACTTCCTCGCTCAGGGGCAAGAGCAACTTTGCCGGCTTCGCACCGACGAAGGCTGCTCAGCGAATTCTKGCAGAGTCAATGGCCCKGGAATTGGGCAAGCAAGGCGTACACGTCGCGTATCTCCTCATTGATGCGGTGATCGACCTCGCATGGACACGCAAGAGGTATCCGGGCGCTCCGGATGACTTCTTCATCCGGCCGGCTGATATTGCAGAGGAAGTCTGGCACGTCACGCATCAGCCAAGAAGCGCCTGGTCCTTCAACGTCGAGATCCGCCCCTTCGGCGAGAACTGGTAAGGCTTCGACCAGGCATAGCGCCAGCGAACGCGACGCGATGTAGACAATCGTCGAGCAGGAATGGTGTCACCGGCGACTTGCCGCCAACGGGCGGCATCCTCGTTGCTACGGCTTTGAGTTGAGCCTGCGGCGTACATTGACCGCCTCACTGAGCATGTCCAGCACGGCCACCGAATCATCCCATCCTATGCAGGCATCGGTAATGCTCTGGCCGTATGTCAATGCGGACGGACTGTGCTCTCCCGGGGTGAACTTCTGCGCGCCGGGGAGCAAGTGGCTCTCGACCATGGCCCCGAAGATGGATCGATTGCCGCTGCTGATCTGTTGCGCCACGTCGCGCGCTACATCAATCTGCCGCTTTGGCTGCTTGTTGCTGTTGGCGTGGCTGAAGTCCACCATCAGCAAGTTGCCGAGCCCGGCAGCGTCAAGTTCCTTGCACGCGGCCGCCACGGAATCCGCATCGTAGTTGGGGGCCTTGCCGCCGCGGAGAATGACATGGCAATCCGGGTTGCCCTTGGTGTGTACCGTCGCCACCTGCCCGTTCTTGTGCACCCCCAGGAAGTGGTGCGGACGAGAAGCGGCCAGTATGGCGTCGATAGCAATCTTGATGTTGCCGTCGGTGCCATTCTTAAAGCCGATCGGTGCTGAAAGACCCGAAGCCAGCTCGCGGTGCACCTGGCTTTCTGTGGTCCGGGCACCAATTGCGCCCCAACAGATCAGGTCGCCTATGTACTGCGGCGAGATCACGTCCAGCAGCTCACCGGCCGCCGGCAAGCCGAGGCGATTGATGTCAACCAACAGGCTGCGCGCTATGCGCAGGCCCTCGTCGATGCGGTAGCTCTCGTCCAGATAGGGGTCGTTGATCAACCCTTTCCAGCCGACGGTGGTGCGGGGCTTCTCGAAATACACGCGCATCACGATCTCAAGCGAGTCGGCGTGCCGCTGCCGMTGTGCCATCAACAGCCKCGCGTACTCGAGTGMTGCCTGCGGGTCGTGGATCGAGCAAGGTCCCATGATCACAAGCAGCCGGTCGTCCTCGCCATGCTGGATGCGGGCGATGCGCTGGCGCGTCTGCGTGACCAGCGTTTCGACAGCCGTGTTCCGGATGGGGAAAAAGCGGATCAGGTGTTCTGGMGGCGGCAGCGGAACGATGTCTTCGACGCGCGCGTCGTCGGTCACGCTGGTGCGATCCGGCGGCGCTTGCCAACCCTCGGCGATGGTGGGCGGAGACTTCTGCAGATCATTCATGGCTATCTCTTGGAGCTAAGACAAAAACCGCCGGTGCGTGCCGGCGGTCCAGGTTCGGTGGCGCTGCTTCCATCCATGCGCGGTAATTTCCTCCGCCGGTGTGCTGCGAGGGGCATACGGAAGAAGTCGAATCAGGATGAGCCAATTGGAAATCGTGCATCATCGGAACCACGTGCGTCAAGTATCAGACTGCCTGGATGAGGCATTCCTCGAATGGGCTCAGAGCCAACACTGCGCATGCTTCGCCCAGCGTTTCGATGATCACGGATAGCATGAAGTTGCCGATCAGCTTCATGAGATTCGCCTGCGAGGGATCGGCTCCCACGATACCCCGGGCAGCTGAGCCTCGCCGGGCAGCGCCAACAAGGATGGCTGTCGGCGAGCACCGCCAGMGCGTCGCCATTGCATGCGCCCCGGCCATCGGTCCGACCGGCGCTGCAAATTGGTCGCTATAAATCAGCCGCCCAAAAGCAAACCCCCCCAGTACTTGCGTACTGAGGGGTTTCAAGGGAGAGCCTGGCGATTACCTACTTTCACACGKGTAATCCGCACTATCATCGGCGTGGAGTCGTTTCACGGTCCTGTTCGGGATGGGAAGGGGTGGTTCCAACTCGCTATGGTCACC
>NZ_JBFTLQ010000129.1:0-15131 GCF_056396525.1 Cupriavidus sp. 05T41 | reverse complement strand
TCCTTCATCCATGGCCAGGCGACAGATTCGCCGTCAAACACCCAAGGTGGGAGCCCGGTGCCTGAATTGGGCACGCCGGGATCTGTGCGGGGGGTGTCCAGCAATGGGCATTCCTACCGCGATATTCCGCTTTCCCCACACCCCTGCCGCCTCTTCGAGGCGGACACAGCCTTCAGGTTAGCGGGGTGGAACCAGGCGGACAGATGCTCGCCGCCGTGTGGCTCTGGAGAGAAGGTCGCCACCGTGCTCATGCGCGATGCCGATTGCGCTTGAGGCGTGCATAGCGCAGATAGCGGGCATCGAGCATCTCTTCTATCACGTGCTGGCGGTCTCGGTCCTCAGGGTCGGGGGCGCACTCCAGCAGGTTTGTGTCTGCACAGAAACGCATGATCTCCAACAGCAACGCTTCGCGCCGCGGCGGCGGGAAATGCAGGCGTCTGGCTTTGGTCCAGTAGCGGTAGCCGGCATGGGTKAGGGCAAGCAGGGCGCCGGGCGTGCCATCGAGGTTGGCAGCGAGGGCCTTGGCTTCCAGCTGCAGGGGGATGGTGATAGTCATTGGTTCGGCTGGAGGCTGTTCAGGGCAATCCAACGGGAAACGATGTGCGCGCGGTTTCCCGTTCCCTCCTCGACATCGGCTTCGGCGGTCAGGCCACTGGGTCCTTGGAAAAGGGTCCGGATGGTTGCCCAACCGGGCACAATGCCCGGCAGGTGACGGTAGACGTGAATGACGCGCTCGCCCACCGTGAACGGCCCAGCGCGGCGGAAGTAGGGCACCCCGTTGGGAAAGCGCCCGATCTCTTCGGTAAGTTCATTGGCTAGGCTGTCCAGATACTKGCCGAGCTGGGAGCGCTGCATCCCGATGCCGCCGCTGGTTTCCATGATCGTAGGCGCGCTGCCAGCACCAACCTTACGGGCCCACCGCTCTACGGCTGCGCGCATCACCCGACGATAGTGCATGCCGCCGGCGAGAAAAACCGGGCCGAGCTGGTCGGGCCACGCCGCATCGGCCATCGCCGTCGACAGGTCCGAGAGCATGGTCTTCGCGAGACCTGCGGTCATGCGGGCATCGTAGAGGACAATCTCCGCGTMCGGCTGGATGAAGCCATGCTGCGCCGAGAGGATGATGACCTGGGGCTGCGCATCGGCTCGCACGTGGGCGCGGAACGTTTCATACATGACGCCATGAGGAMCAACGCGCGAACCGGCATACGAGCAACGGCCGTGTGGGCAATTTCATCAAAGAGGATGAGTTGGAAGGGGGGCGCTGACAGCAGTGACCTACGTGGTGAACATGGATCCAATCTGCAGGGGCCTGCCGGAAGTCAAGGCCGCGCCTCCCGACGATGTCATATGTCCCGGCCAGCCTGCTTTGCGCTCCGCGCGCCGACGAGCGAGGCCTTGACGCCATGATGGGTACCCACATCGTGGTTTTGGGTGACCTCGCATATCGCGCGGGAAGACCGGGCTGGATGGGGGCTGCGGCGTCACAAACATAGTCGTCCGCGCTCCTCTCGCGGTAACCCGTGGGTCAGTAGCACAAGGGCATCGCAGCATCAAACTATTGCATTCGTTTGCACTGGCGTGAGATCGGGCGTTCGCAGATATAATTTCACTTTCGTGAAATAACGATGGAGTCGCTCTTTTACATGCCCTATTTTTTGAGCTGCACATGCCAAGACCTCTGCCAGATTCAACCTTGCCCTCCCGTGCCACGATCAAGATGTGCTCCGATCTCGGGGATAGAGTGCGCGCGACTCGCGCTCCCACGGTCTACCAATCGATCAGGCCGCCCGAACGTGCGGGGCGTCCGTGGGAATGCCGTCGAAGTTGGAAAACGGAAAGGGCGTTCACCTTGACTATGCCCTGCGCGCTTTGGTCCAATAGCGAATCCAAACATGCACGCATCATCCGGGCTCTGCTGAATCGTGGTGAGACATTCATKATTAACCATGTCCCAGCTTGCTTCACCTCCGAGCGACCCTGACGTTACATRGGGATTCCGAGTCATCTTTTCTTGACAGCCTACAACGGACGAATCGACGACAGGTTGGACCGACAGCATGACAGCTCKATGAATCGAGTGGCATACGCAAACTGCAATGCCGCTGTCCGGATGGAGCCATGCTGAGCGGTTAAGCATTCTGGCCCGAGCTCAGCGCGTTCGTAGGCCGGTTGTAGGTGTGCAGTCCCATCTTGTCGCTCGCCCCGGATTTGATGCAGGCTGGATTGAGAAAAGAATTGACCGGATTTGAAGGTCCTTGTAGGCGATTCAGGGGGCCGCTCCAGATACGGACGTACCGACACCTTGCCATTCAGGAGGGGATAACTGGCAAGAATGTGGATATTTCTACCGAACTTGCAGGAATGACCTGCCTGCGCGGCGCGACGAGCGTGCATTGAAACCTAGGGCACTCGGCACTGGGCCAGTTCAAAGACGAGACTCATCGTTGGCATAATTTTTGCGAAAGGCATTTTGAGGAAGTCAATCGCAGAGCTTGCGTGCCTGCCCACCTCGCCCACCTCGTTTCCCGAACCGGAGTCAATCATGACATCCCATTTTCTCGACGGCCCGGAGCAAGTGACGGAACCCGATTCAACCGCTTCGGGCGTCGCGTGGGGGGCAGTTTTAGCCGGCGGAAGTGCTGCGGCAGCAATCTCGCTGATTCTCCTCATTCTGGGAGTTGGTCTTGGACTTTMCGCCGCGTCCCCATGGGCTGGCAACGGTGCCAGYGCGAACACGTTGGGCGCCTCAACCATAGCTTGGCTCGTTTTTACTCAGCTTGCCGCAGCCGGAATMGGCGGCTATCTGGCAGGCCGTCTCCGCGTGAAATGGGCCTCAGTGCATACGGACGAAGTTTATTTTCGGGATACCGCGCATGGTTTTTTGGCGTGGGCGGTCGCTTCCCTGGCTACGGCAGCGTTCCTCACTGCKACGATCGGATCCATCCTGGTTGGTGCGACCGCGCCCGTCACGGCTGGGCTCCTGGCGAGCGCKCGATCGGTCGCAGCCTCGCCCGACCCGTCCCAGCAGCGCACCGCTTCCGGTGCTTACTTTGGGGATATGTTGTGGCGCTCCGACCAACCTTTAACAAGCACTGCCGAATCCGTACCCCGCGCCGAAATGACTGCCATTTTCTTGCACGATGTTCGATCGGGTGGGCTAACGCCCGAGGACAAGCTGTATGCGTCGAGGCAGGTGGCGCGGTTCACAGGGTTGAGCGACGTGGACGCTGAGAAACGTGTATTGGACACATATAGCAGGCTCGACAAAGCAATCAAGACTGAAGAAGCTGCTGCTGCGCAGCGGGCAGACATGGCGCGCAAGGCTACAGCACATGGAAGTCTATGGTTTTTCGTAGCCTTGCTTTGCGGTGCATTCTTTGCCAGCCTTTGCGCAACCTTTGGTGGTGCTCGGCGCKACCATATGGTCGTCTCGCAACGCGCAATGAGCGAACCTGCAGTCAGACCTGCTTAGGAGTACACGATGCGCTCGCTTCTTCTTCTTATGCTTGGGGTACCTATTCCGATCATCATCTTGATCGCGTTGTTTGCGCACTAGTACAACATTCCGGAAATAGGATTGGGAAAAAGCGCAATGGACCACTGGCAACTGGCATACCTCGGCATGCGGCAGAATTCCACGCGAACCCAGTGCAATGGATACGCCGGCCGAACGCGAAAAAACGGGCATGCTCACGATGGATCCTGCCGCCGACGAGCCGGACCGAGGGGCCGACGGTTCCGCAACTATTGAGGGGACGTCGTTCCCCCGGCGGCGCATCGCCATCACAAAATGCGATTCCTCATAGTACCTACGCGCCCACACCCGCGCCCCCTTGCGCTGCACCGCACAATCGAAAAGGGACCTCTTCTGGGACCGCGCTTGCATTTAATAGTGCCTTGGGGGTCTGGGGTTATGAAAATACTGATTGCGGACGATAATGCGTCAGAGCGCGAGCCACTAGGCGCGTTGGCTGCGTTTTTGGGACACGAAGTGGTTGTCTGCGKGGACGGGACGGAGGTGATAACCGCTGTCGCATGGTTCTGGCCGGACTTAATCATTCTCGACGTGKAGATGCCTGGAATGGATGGAATCTCAGCGKCTCGGCGCCTGGGGGAGCTTTATCCAACTGCCAGATKGCGCCTCGTCGCGTACACCGGACAAAGATCACTAGCGCAGCGCGAAGCTACAATAGCAGCGGGCTTTACTGAGCATTTCTGCAAGCCCGACGACCTGGCAAAGATCGAGCGTCTCATGAAAGATGGCGCGCGCGTTGGCACAGCGTCCTAGGTCMTCCTACGTTTATACGACATCGGAGGGTAGAGAAGCGAGCGCGCCGCGCCGAACTCACTCGCGGTATTCGTTGAGTTAATCTGGTCTGGCTCATCTGATACCACGGGGCCTTCCTCACAACTGGTCAGCACCGCCTCGCGCAATGGGAAAGCCCGCATCGAACGTCCCACGGCGGCGGCGTGGAGGCGGGCGGCTAGCCACGCCCGCCAGAACGGTGACCACTGCGGAGCCCCACTGCTGCCAGCAACGCGGCGCGACTGAACGGGCGTCGCTCAGGTGAGGCGAGATGGCAGCACCGGGGGTCCCGCCTCGCGCATTGCGCCCACCACTCAGGCCATCACCCGCGCGGCGTCCGCGCGCGCCCACCAGCGATGCTCGCCCACGGCCTCTAGGAATGCATCGAGCTGGGCGCCCCCATCGTTTTTGYCGATTACCACGCCCGGCCCGGYAAAGCCGCCGTCGATCCCGGCCGCGCGAGCGGCGGCCGCAATCAGCAAGGTGCCGGTGCCGCCTGCGCCGATCGGCTTGTAGTGCTTATAGGCCTCGCAGATGAAGAGCAGGGCGGCGGGGTCGGCCTGCAACGCGTCGACGTCTCCCTCCGGCACGTACACCGCGTCGAACAGCACCGAACCCACGGACGACAGCGCGTGGTCGACCGGCACCACCTTGCCTTGCGCGGAAGTCACGCCGCCAGCGCGCGGGCCAATCACCTTGGCGGATGCCCCGGCATCCTCGGCCCGGGCTTTGAACGCGGCTACCGCCGCGCCGCTCACGCCGTCCGCAACCAGCACGGCAATCTTTCGGCCACGGATATTGCCCTTCGGCTGCGACGCCAGGCTCAACGCTGGCGAAGCCGCCAGGCCGTAATCGTCGATCTCGACCGGCTTGCCCACAGGCTCCACGTTTATGCCGAGCTTGCTCGCCACGCCGGCKGCAAGCTCGGCCGCGATATGGGCCAGTTGGCCAACCACACGGGCACGGATGTCGGGGATCTCCACCTTGGAGAGTTCGAAGGTGTAGGCATCGACAATCTGACTTTTTTCCGTATCCGTCTGGCTGCGCCAGAACAGGTTGGCTTGCGAGAAGTGATCGGAGAATGTGTCGCTGCGCCGGCGCACCTTGGCCGCACCCTCCGCGGCCTTTTCAGCGTAACTCAGGTGTGCATCTGCGTTGCCCGCCAGGAACGGGCAACCGCCGCCCACGCTGTTKGGTTGATAGCTGGAGCGACCTCCCACCACCGTCTGACGCATCAAACCGTCGCGCTGGTTGTTGTGGACCGGGGCCAGTGCCCGGTTGATCGGCAGCTMATGGAAATTTGGGCCGCCCAGCCGCGTGAGCTGCGTGTCCAGGTAGGAAAACAGCCGCCCCTGCAACAGCGGATCATTAGTAAAATCCAGCCCCGGCACCAGGTGCCCGGGGTGAAAAGCCACCTGCTCGGTCTCCGCGAAGAAGTTGTCCGGGTTGCGGTTCAGTACCATCTTGCCCACACGGCGCACCGGCACCAGTTCTTCGGGAATCAGCTTAGTCGGGTCGAGCAAGTCGAAGCCGAACTTGTGCTCGTCCTCCTCGGGCACCAGTTGCACGCCGAATTCATACTCTGGGAACGCGCCGTTCTCAATCGATTCCCACAGGTCGCGGCGGTGGAAGTCCGGGTCCTTGCCGTTGATTTTGAGGGCCTCGTCCCACACCAGCGAATGCGCGCCCAGCACCGGCTTCCAGTGAAATTTGACGAAGGTGGCACTCCCCTTGGCATTGATCAGGCGGAAGGTGTGCACGCCAAAGCCTTCCATGGTGGCGAAGCTGCGCGGCAGCGCGCGGCCTGACATGGTCCACAGCACCATATGCATTGATTCCGGCTGCAGCGACACGAAGTCCCAGAAGGTGTTGTGCGCMGACGCTGCCTGCGGGATCTCGTTGTGCGGCTCGGGTTTCACCGCATGGACGAAGTCGGGAAACTTGATRGCGTCCTGGATAAAGAACACCRGCATATTGTTGCCGACCAGATCGCAATTGCCTTGCCGCGTGTAGAACTTGACGGCGAARCCGCGCACGTCACGCGCAAGATCCGCCGACCCGCGTGAGCCCGCCACGGTGGAGAAGCGTACGAACACTGGCGTCTGGGCTCCCTCACACTGCAGGAAGTCGGCAGTGGTGAATTCCGCCAGCGACTCATACAACTCGAAGTAGCCATGCGCGGCGGCGCCCCGCGCGTGGACCACGCGCTCCGGGATGCGCTCGTGATCAAAGTGAGTGATCTTCTCGCGCAGCAGGAAGTCTTCGAGGAGTGTGGGGCCACGCGCCCCCAGGTGAAGCGAGTTATCGTCCTCGCCAATGGGCATGCCCTGGTTGGTGGTCAGCACGCGGTCCTCGTTCGAGACGAGATTGCCGACTGTATCGGTGCCCAATACCGTAGGCCGGGGAGCGAGACGCTCTGTCACGGCGCGGTCGTATGCGGCATCCGCCCCGGTGGCCGCCCGGCTGACGGTCTGTGTCTTATCGCTGGTGGTTGCTCCAGTGACGGTTGGCGGCGCGGTTTCGTTGGGCGCGGGTTTGGGCTTGTTAGCTGCGCTGTTGGCAGGCTTCTTGGGGGCTGGCGTCTTTGGCATGGCGGATCCGGGAGAAGTTTCGGCAAGAACGAGCTGCAAGGACCGATCCAAGGCAGATTGCGCGCCAAGGACGAATCGGCGCAAATCGATATGCGCACGCGCGCTCCAGCCAATCCTCACTGTGCTAGAACCTGTGTCCAAACGGGGCTGGCTATCGCTCGGGTAACGTGGCCCCGGTACGACGCATTTCTACAAGACAGTGGTAGATATTGCCGCCGAATATTGCACAGCGGCGGTTGGTGCCCTGCGTTAAGGGACTCTCAGACTAGCGCCTGTTCCAGTAGGCGCATCATGCATTTATGTCCCAGATCCTAATGAAAGATCGGGAACTCCGTCTTTTCGTTTAGAAAGCGTGCCCGCATTTCGCGATGCCTGACTCAGCTTCCTGCCAACTTTCACCGTCATCAAAGCGCCCATCAACTCCTTTTGTACGGTTGGCATAGAATCTGCRGCTGGCTGGGCGTTCGCCGACACAAGGCGTTTCAACGCCATTGCAGAGTGAGTGGCGGTTCTTCGCCGCGAGTTGCCGCGGGCGGCGTTGCGTGGGGAACCGCGCAAAGCGCGGGAAGCAGAGGAAGCAAAGCACCAGGCCGAAGCGCTGTCAAGTGTGCAAGACGCGATTGCGGCGCGCTTCGGCAAGGGCTCTTCGGTGCGGGTTCAGACAGATCCTCAAAAACTGCCGCAAAAATCCGACGTTAGAGCCGCAGCGGGGATGGCACCCGATTCGATATCTGGGCKCCGGATCGCCGAACGACGGGATTGTCGCTAGCATGCCGCCGGGCTCAGTTGGCGTTCCTCCGAATGGACACTAGAGCTGGGAAAGGGTGCGGTGAAGAATGCGTCGATGAGGGGGATGTTCAGAATCAAAACGGGGGGAGGGATACAACTGATTTGGTGGCTCCACGATAGTCGTCCGAGATTGGCCGACATACCGCCKGCTTTGCGTATCTACCGACTTGAGGAGAAAGGTTTTTTTCACCTGAGAAGGAGCAGGTGGGGGCGCCGTCCTGAATGACCGAGAGAGCGCTCCTATGCTCTTATGCGCCGTTGTGCCGATCGCATATTGTATCGGCCACGCGTTTCACGCAGCCATGTTTTGCTTGCACAGCGAAGGTAATACGCCGGTTCCCGGTAAGCGGTACACTGACCACGTCTAACTCATTCGCAGGACTCGTGCGGTATTCGTACTAGGGGGCCGGAAATTTGATGCTCTGATCATGCGGACTTGGAAGCTTCAGGGCGCGCTCTAGGCCTAATATTGCCCTGTTGTTCAGAGCAATGGGGCCCGCGCTGGCCACCCCGCCCCGTGCGTCCGGGGGCTGGTTATACTTGCTGACAAGAGGCGTCTCGCGCTGGCGAGGTGCGCCATCCTGAGGGAGCCCACGATGGAAGAGCACGACGCCACGCCACCCGCACCGGCTAACGATCAGAACGCGATGCCCGCCGATCGGCCCGCGTCGCTTGAGCACACGCGCGAGGCTATTCGCATCTTCGCGGGGCTAGCTCCCGATTTCCAAGGTAGGCGTTCACCAACGCAACAGGCAATAACTCTTCGCAGCTACGCAAGCATTCCCTCATGATTTTCAAGATCCACTTAGCAAGGTACCTGATCCAGTGCACTCCCGTGCAATGCAACATGACCGTTACTCGCAGCGAGGCAAGCGGACAGCAAATACCGTTTCTTCTTGGTCGGACCGTGCTGTTATCTCGCCACCATGAGCTCGGGCAATCTCGCGCGCGATGTACAGGCCTAGTCCAAGGCTGCCATCGGCGGGTTGGCTGCTCTCATGCTCGGGGGCCCGCTTTAGAGGGTCAAAGAGCTGAGCCAGGGTCGATTGCTCGATGGCTCGCCCACTATTCCTGACCTCGAAGCGAACTTCCCGCTCGTCTCCGGCCACAACTACTCGTACAGGCTCGTCCGGCGCTCCGTACTTGATTGCATTCACCACCAGATTGCCGAGCAACTGCTGCAGACGTCGACCATCCCAAACACCCTGCGTGTCGCCCTTCACCTCCAGATTGATCCCGTGGCCCGGATGCGCAGCGCGTAACTGAGTTAACTCTTCGGCGAACAAGTTCGCCAAGTCGACTTTGTCCGAACCAAGATTGATACGTAGACCCAACGATGTTCGATTGAAATCAAGTAAATCGTCCAGGAGCGCCTTCAGGCGAGCACCGCTCTTGATCAGCCGCTGAGCGGCACCGGATACGTTCTCTCCAGCTTCCACACTCGCAAGATAGACCGCAGTCAACTGGATGATATGCAGGGGGCTTCGCATGTCATGGCCCAGCATTCCCAAAAACAGGTTGCGAGCCTGGTCCACTTGCGCAGTAAAAAGACCGATCGATTCTGCCAGCGCCTGATCGATGGCCTCATTGAATCGGATCATGTCATCGAGATCAGGTGAGTCAGGCTGACAATTGTCGATCCATAGACGAAGAACGCTGGCGCGCAGAGCCCGGTACTCAGCCGCCAGTTGGTTGATGTCGAAGCCGCTTCGCAAGCGAAGATGGGCATGCGTCTGTGCGGCGGTTTCTGCGGCGTCGATCAATTGGAGGGCTAGGCCCCTCGACTTTTCTGCCTGGGCTATCCTGGTCTKGAAAGTAGACAAATCCTTTGCGACTGCCCGCAGAATTTGCTCGGCGTGGTCGCGTAGTGCCGGCGGATTCATAGTCGCCGAAGCCGGCAATTGCGTACTCGCAAACGCTTCCCACTGCGCCAGGATGGTCTCCATGTCGTGGAGAATGAACTCAGCCAGTCGCAGTTTTGCCATGGAAATCCGAAGTGGTTCGTTGCCGATGTGACATGCTCAAATCGCTCGTAAGTCGGGCAACAGACGATCACATTCTTGCTTCACGACGGCATAACATTCGCACACACGCTGCTCCAACCCAGGCCTGTCGAGTACTTCGATATGCCCATGACKGTAGCGAATCAGGCCGGCGCTCTGTAGTTTCAGCGCCGCCTCTGTCACGCCAGATCTTCGCACGCCCAGCATGTTGGCGATTAACTCCTGCGTCATGCGCAGTTCGTTGGACGGCAAGCGGTCCATGCTCAGCAATAGCCAACGGCAAAGTTGCTGGTCGATTGAATGATGCCGATTGCAAACAGCGGTCTGTGCCATTTGCGTGATCAGCGACTGCGTATAGCGAAGCAGTAGTCGCTGCATTGGGCCACCTCGATTGAATTCTTGCTTCATGGCGGCGCCGCTTAACTTATAGGCGCGGCCAGCGCTCTGTACAATCGCACGGCTCGGCGTGGTTTCGCCTCCCATGAAAAGGGCAACACCCACGATGCCTTCATTACCGACGATCGCAATTTCGGCTGATGCGCCGTCTTCCATGACGTAGAGGAGAGAGATGATCGACGTGGTTGGGAAGTACACATGATCGAGGCGGTCTCCAGACTCGTAGATAACGTGGCCTAGTGGCAAATCTACCGCGGCCAGTAGCGGAGTTAGGCGAGCCCACTCCACTTCGGGCAAAACGGACAGGAGGTGATTTTCCCTAGGGTTTTCAAGCGCATGCATGCGTCGGCCTCACTGCTCGTGTTATGCCCCTTGCTGCACTTTTTGGCAGCAGATGACGGGTTGGCACCGCAATCTAAATATACGCCCACTGACGCACGACCAGAAAGGGATCTTTACCAAGATGCCAGGACACGGCAGAATTCATCCAACCTATCTGCCCTTGGCGCGGCCGCGGTATCACCGCTGCCTGCAGCATCCAGGGCACGCGGTGTGGCTTGGCTAGTAAAACAGGTTTCCGGGCCTCTTCGATGGCTGCGGCAGGACGCAGTCGTTTTCGTCACTTTTTGCAGGGAAAACAAGGGAGCCCCGCTCGCTGCGACTCGCTGACGAACCACTCGCCGAACTCACCATGCTGTGAGGCTTCGACGACGATCTGGCTGCCCAAATCACCCAAACCAGTAACCGCATTCGCGGCCTGCTCACCCAGATCCATCCGCACTGGAACGGACCTCGCATGGACCATCCGGCCGTGCTCGATCTGCTCGAGCGCTACCCGTTGCCCGCCGAGCTTGCCGCGACCAGCGAGAAGACGCTCGCCAGCCGCCTAACCATGCTAGCGCGCGTAGGCAGCCACCATCGTCATGCCGCGCCTGGCCCTGCAGCTCGTCGCCTCACGCAAACAACGCGACGAGGTCGCCAGCGAAGTCGAACGCCTGGTACAGGCACACCCTCGCTGGCCGGTCCTGACCAGCATGCCGGAAGTCGGCGTCAGGACCGCCGCCAGACTGCTCACTGAGGTCGCGAAGCCTTCGCTTCAGCCGCGCATCTTGCCGCCTATGCCGGTCTCGCCCCGGTCACCCGCCGCTCAGGCTCGTCTATCCGCGGCGAACATCCGACCATAGCGAACCCCTCGGGCCGCCTCGCGCGAAAGGCCACTTCCTTGTCGACCACCAGCTCGTTCGTCCGCTCATCGAGCACGCAAAGCAAGGTGGGGCTCGCCGCCGTAGCCGGCAATGCCCACTGCAAATTGCCCTCGTTCGGCGCCTCCGCCGTTTGCCTGGTGCCMGCGTGCTTACGACAGCAGGCTTTCGTAGGGGATGTGCAGGCCATCGTGCAAGCGCTTGACCATGCACAGGCTGAGCTTGCGCTTGCGGATCAGTACCTCAGACACGCGGCCACTGGAGCCAATCCCGCGACGATGTAGCGCTATACGGGCGGTATCAGGCTGCCATGAGGCCGCTGCTCGGTTTGCCGACGCCGGCGGCAGCGAACTTGCCACCATGCGCGCGCCCTCAATAGCTGCCGCCKATCATTGCCGGCGCAAACGTGCCGGAGTTCCCTATGCAACATTCCGTTGAGTATCGCGGCTTCGAAATCTGGATTGACATGGTTGGAAGTTCCCAGGACATATTCGAGGCCTGGTACCGCCTGCGCAGTTCGTAACCGTCCGCTGAAGGCCGTGTAGACGCGTAAGGTGAATGTATCCAGAGTAGTCACCATCAGAATTTGGTGGGGACTACTTTGGAGTCTGTGGCAAAACGGGGCGGTCGCCTGCACGGGAGCCGCAATCACCMGATTGAACTCAAACGCAGGCTGGCAGAAGCTGCGTGCGTGCCAGGCGTTGTTTCTGTTTCAAAGCTGATATGACTCCCCGTGTCAATCGAGATTGGTTTGGTTCGGTTTCACAGTTCCATGTTGTTCCTCACCCAATTTCCTGAGGGCGACGTAGCAGTAAGTCTCGACGGTGGATCACGCTGATATCCGCGGGTTGGCTACCGCATTACAGAGGTCCGCCCAATGAGCCTGCCCGCTATCTAGCGCCGCAAGTCGGATGAAATCCATTGCTTAGCTTTTTCGCGGGTTGCTCGTGTGCCGGGCTACGCCGCCTTCAGGAAACTGGTCTCACAGTAGTGACAGATAGATTGATACCGGCGCTGGGTTACGTTGTCTGTGCCTCGTTCGGTACGGCAAGCGACATCGCGAGCTGGCTGATATCCCAGATGAACCCGCTCAGTTCGCGGGCCACCGCGACCACCGCAATGTTCGGGTTCTTGCCACGTGCGGCAAGTCTCCGATAGCGCCGACACAGTCGAACCTGGGCGTCCCAGGACCGATCAACGATGGCCTTGGGGATGCCTTCGTGCCGGCGCTGGATCTCGGGGCTCACACGTGCCGGGTGCCGGTAACTCCAGGCAGCCTCGACGAGCAGCTTTCTGGCGTAGCTGTTGCCAGTCTTGGTGATGCTGCCCTGTCGTCGCTTCTCACCGGACGAGTGTTCGGCGGGCGTCACACCGAGCCAGGCCATTAGTTGGCGTGGATGCGCAAAGCGTGAGAGATCACCCAATTCGGCAAGGATGCCTATCGCTGTGGTGAACTGCACCCCGCGCATGGCCTGCAGGCCCCGTACGGCCGGGTAGAAGCGCCAGTTGGCCACCGCCTCGCGCAGGGCCGCTTCGAGACGGCTGCATTGCGCGAGCCGGTCCTCGATAGCACGTCGATATTCGTCAAAGGCAAGTTGCTGCCAGTCGCTATCGAACGCAAATGCGCTTATCCAGCGCCGGTGTGCTGGCCCCCAGTCAGCTCTGCCGGTGTAGCGGACACCGTGCGAAAGCAGAAAGGCCTTCAGCCGTTGGCGGGCGCGCTTCAGATCGTCCTTGGCGCTGACCCAGGCACGTGACAGATCCCGGAATGCTTCGTCTTCGACGCTGGGCACGTACACGGCCGAGAGGTCACCGGCGCGCAGCGATCGCACGAGCTTGACCGCATCGCGCCGATCGGTCTTGACGCGCTCGCCGGGCTTCTTCGGGATCAGCGACGGCGCGCACACCATGCACTCGAATCCCTTCCCTGCAAGCTGCCGATAAAGGCCATAGCCGCAAGGGGCCTGCCTCGTAGACGATGCGGATCCGGCGCGATTTAGACTGCAGGCGCTTGCACAGGCGATCGATATCGGCCTTCGACGTACCGATCTTGCCAAGCAGTTMGACCTSGGCMATGCCGAGTGCATAAGCAACGGTGATCGAATCCTTATGGACGTCTAAACCGACATACAAAGTGCTATCGTGTTMCATGCTGGCCTCCGCGCTGGAAATCGCCGGGTGTGGCACTGTCCACACCATGCGGCTCTGGYAGTCATGCTAACCCGCGTTTGATTCCTCACGGCGGGCCAGCCTTTGCCTCCAGGGGAGTCATACTGACTAGCGCTGGAACACGAGAGCGCGCGAAATCGGGGGCTGACTAAGCGGCAAGGCGGTGGTCTTCTTCTCCGGCGATGGAGGGATACCAGCGTTCAACGTAAGAACATAGCTGGTTATTGAGCACCGCGGTCCGGATTTGCAGTAGTTTGTGCGTGTGCCGAGGCCGCCAGGCCATCTGCTGCCGTTTGACGAACCGCTTGCTGATCACCTGGTTGACGGCTGACTCGACAAAACCTGAGGCAATGGGCTTGCCATGTCGATAGCGGTCACCGTAGTTCACGATGAAGTGCCGGTTGTTGTCCAAGTAGACAATGAACTCCTCGAGCTTGCCAAGGAGTTTGGCCTCCTCGGGGCTGGCCTCAGCGTCCAGATCCCAGCCCAGGCTTTCCAGTCGGCGCAACGCCGGATAGGGGCAGMCGTGCCACAGGTGCCACTTGGAGCTATGCAGCGCCTTGATCAATTCCGCGTTGCTGGGGCCGTCGCTGTGGGCCGGCCGGCCCTTGATCATCTGTGCGAGGTTCTGTACCCGCATGGCGATGTGGAACCAATCGAGAACGTACTCACCGCGGTCACCAAAACCGAGCTGGGCAAACCGTACGGTATCCCCGCCGTCCGACAGAAAGGTCACCGGCTGACTGGGTTGCACACCCTCACGAAGAAGGAAATTCCACATACGATCGGCCGGTCGGCGCTCCAGTTTATGCACGTAGGCAAAACTATGCCCGCCATCCTGATCCCGCAGGGACTTTCCGACGATCACTTCAAACCAGCCATCCTGGCGGCGCCGGTGGCCGGCCCGCCGAAGGTAGCCGCCGTCAATGCCGACCGCGCGGATCGGACTGGGCTCCGGGATCTCGGACGAACCGACGCTCGCGGTCACCTCCGCCTGCTGCCGGGCGTCGGTGGCCTGTTCCGCTTCCAGCCGGCGACCGAGCGTGGTGACCTGGCGCCGGATTGAGGTGGCTGCCAGTACATGATCGAGCGGCAATACCTCTTGAAGGACGTTGACGGTCAGACCATACGACATCAACGCCGCAAACTTGACCTCGAGATACTGCAGTTCTGGACTGACCCGCTCAGGCAGACAGCGGGCGACCGGGCTGAAGCTACCTGCGTCGCCCTGGCACCGCCGGCAGGGATACAGCCTCGGACTGTCAATCGACAGTCGCCMGAACGCGCTCCGGAAAACCAAGTAATGGTGGCCCTTGCAAGCCAGCTGCGCCCCGCACGTGGGACAAACGCTGGTCCGGGCAACTGCCTCCGCAACCTGTGCCGTGACCATCGTGCGCTGCAGCCGACCCAGCAATGATTTCGCCTCCTCCAGATGCAGGCCCAGCGAGCCCACATCAAGGCCATCTCTCTCGAGCTGGGCTATTTCGGTGACGGTGGCTGGCGCGCCTCCATCGTCCTGCACTACGAGTAGCAAGCTGATACGCATGGCCGCCGTCCTCCCTTGGAGGCTGCGGCGACCAGTCTACCCCTCGAGCTGTCGCAACCTACCCCTCGAGCTGTCGCAACCGATCATTGACGGTCTGACGGTCAAAGCGACGATCCAGCCAAGTCA
>NZ_JBFTLQ010000128.1:0-15374 GCF_056396525.1 Cupriavidus sp. 05T41 | reverse complement strand
CCACGCCGCCCGGCCAGCCCGCGGCGACAATCGCAAGCAAGCCGGCCAGCCCGGCCGCGCCCGTCGCCCCGAGCGCCTTGCCCACGCGCGGCATGCGATGGCCTTCCATGCCGCGCCCGATACTGCGCCGCGCACCGCCCGGCATGCCGCCGGCTACCATGTCTGACCACTTCATAGACTCAGTCTTCCTGCTTGTCGCCATCTGCCGTGGCCTCGAAGCGATAGCCATGCGAATACACCGAGGTCAGGCGCACGCCGTTCTCCGGCCGCAGCGCCAGCTTGATGCGCAGGCGCGAGATATGCGTGTCGAGCGTGCGCGAGCCCGCGCCGATGGCGCGGCCCCACACGGCCTGCTCCGCCACCTCGCGCGATACCAGGCGCCCCAGGTTGCGGAACAGGAACAGGGCCAGGTCGAACTCGCGCGGCGAGACCTCGGCCTTGGCGCCGCCCACTTCCACCGTGCGCGCCTGCGTGTCGACCCGGTAGCTGCCCACGTGGAGCACCGCGTTGTCCTGCTCTGCCTGCGGATAGGTGCGGCGCAGCAGCGCGGATACGCGCGCCACCAGTTCGGCGCGGCGGATCGGCTTGATCATGTAGTCGTCGGCACCCGCGCCCAGTCCCGCGACGATGTCCTCCTCCAGCGAGCGGCTGGTGAGAAACAGGATGGGCGGATTGCGCCCGGAGTTCTGCCGCACCCAGGTGACCACCTCGAAGCCGCTGGTATCGGGCAGTTGCCAGTCCACCACCAGCAGGTCGAACGACTTCTCGCGCAGCGCCCGCAGGAAACTGCCGCCACTGGCGAAGCATTCGCACTGATGGCCGGCCGAGTTMAGGATCTGCTGGATCAGCTCGGCCTGGCTCTTGTCGTCTTCCACCGAAGCTATTTTMATACCTACCTCTATACGCGCCGCGTGCGCCCGGCGCCGCAGCGGCAAACATACGAACCGGCGTCCCCCTGCGCGCCCGGGCCAAGACCGGCCAGGCACGTGCTTGAAGGGTACAGCTTCGGGGGAAGCCGCGCCAGCCAAGGCGCGGCGGGCTGCCGGGGCCCTCTGGTCATTGCAGCATGTAGGTCTCGTACTCGAGCCGGTCCAGCTTGCGGTCGAGCAGGTAGATCGCCAGCGCCACCACCACCAGCAGCGAGACCGCGAAGCCGTAGCCGTACCACGCCGGCCCGAACTGCAACGTCAGCGAAGTCAGTGCGAGATTGAGCACCACGAACAGTCCCGACAGCAGCAGTACCTCGCGGCGGCGGTCGAGGTAGAAGTAGATGTTCAGCACGCCGAGCAGCACCACCTGCAGGCTGGCGCCGATCACGTCCACGTACAGCAGCGGCAGGTACAGCTCGGAGATGCCCAGCAGCGCCAGCACGTAGCGGCCCACCACGAACAGCAGCAGCGCGGCGATGGCCTGCACCTTCACGATCTCGTACAAGCCCAGGCGGATCGTCTGCACCATGGTGTTGCGCATGTCCTCGATATGCTCGAGCGAACTGCCGCCGCGCACGGCGTTGTAGAACGCGTCGTAGTATTCGACGAAGTCGGTCTCGATGCGCACCAGGAACACCGCCATGCCGGGGATGATCGCCAGGTAGGCCAGGAACACCGGGATGTCGTAGATGATCGATGCGTGCAGCGGCCCGATCACCTGCTGTCCGGTGGATGGCGCGTACCAGAACATGAACTTGTCGAGCCAGATGCCGAGGTTGTAGAGCAGGCCGATGGCCATCAGGCTCGGATAGGCGTTGCGGCGCTGGAACACCTCGAACGACATGAAGCGCTGGCTGGTGTAGTTGCGATAGATCAGCACMACCATCGCCGTGAGCAGGCTCAGCTGGCCGGCGACGAAACCGGACAGCAGGCCTTCGAGCCCGTAGTTGCGCAGCGCCAGCGCAGCCGCCACGGTCAGCGTGTAGCCGAGCAGGAAGGTCCATACGATGGCCTTGTACTGCTTCATGCCCGAMAGGAAGATCACCGCGATCCAGATATTGCTCATGACCACGAAGCCCGCGATCATCAGCAGCCGGTACAGCACCGATTGCTGCCGGAACGCAAACAGCGCGCACGCCAGGCCGATCGCGCCGGCCAGCACCGTCACCAGCAAGGCCACCGCGTGGAAATTCGACAGCACGAGGTGGGACCGCTTCTCGAACAGCCGGTCCGACGTGAAGCGCGTGAAGGCCAGCTGCATCGGCCCGGTGAGTATCAGGCTGACCGCGATCAGGTAGGTCACCGACACCTGGAATTGCGTCACCAGGCTGCCCGGCACCACGAAGGGCAGGCTCAGCACGCCGATCAGCAGGATGCCGACGATCGACAGCACCCACGGGCCGGAACTGATGATGCCGGCGTAGGCATAGGCGCCGAGCATGCCCGACAGGCTGTCCCGCCGCAGCATCTTGCGCAGTTCGAAACCAATCCCCGCCATCTCAGCGACCTCCCTTCATGGGGCAGCCCGCGGCCTGGGCCGCCGTCATGGGCGAGCCGGCCGTTGCGCCCGGGACGCCCGCGGGCGCCCCGGGCGGCTGCGCCATCAGGCGCGTGTACAGCTCGCGGTAGCTGCCAACCATCATCTCCTGCGTGTAGTAGCGCTCCACGCGCTGGATACCGGCCTGCTGGGCGGCGTGCCAGGCCTCGGGCGAGCCCAGCAGGTCGATGGCCTTCTGCGCCAGCGCGGCCGGATCGGCAATGCGCACCACCGCGCCCGCGGCGCCCAGCCCGGCGTCCTCGCCGGGCTGGCCGAAGATCAGTTGCCGGCACGAGCCCACATCGGTGGTCACGCACGGCACGCCGGCGGCGAAGCCTTCGAGCACCACCAGCGGCAGCGCCTCGGAGATCGAGCTCAGCACCAGCACGCCCACCTTGGGCAGCAGGTCGTCGATGCGCTGGAAGCCGAGGAACCTGACGCGATCGCCCAGCCCCAGGCTCTCGGCCAGGCTGCGGCACTCGCGCGCGTACTCCGGATCCTCGTCCTCCGGGCCGGCAATCCAGCCTTCGGCATCCGGGTACTGGCGAACCACCGTGAGCATGGCGCGGATAAAGGTCTTGATGTCCTTGATCGGCACCACCCGCCCGATCAGGCACAGCACCGGCGGCACGCCGGGCGCGCGCTGCGCGCGCAGCGCCGCCAGCCGCGGCAGGTTGATGCCATTGGGAATATTGCGCGTGCGCGCGGCGCTGGCCCCGTCGGTGACCTGGCGCTGGCGGTTGCCTTCGTAGAGCGCCACGATGGTGTCGCCGGCGTCGTAGCACACGCGGCCAAGCGTTTCGAAAAAGCGCACCCACAGCTCGCGGAAATAGCTGATCTGCGAGATGTCGCGCTCGAACACATTGCGGTTGTCGCGGATCCACTGGCTCTGGAACAGGTCGATCTTGCGTTCCTTGGTGTAGATACCGTGCTCGGACACCAGCAGCGGGCGGCCCGTGCGGTAATGCAGCATGGCGCCGAGGAAGCCGGCATAGCCGGTCGACACGGTATGGTAGACCTTGGCCGGCAGCAGGTTCGTGGCGACGCGGGCAAGCTGCCACAGCGGCTTGTGCATGATGCGCACGGTCCAGAAGTAGTCCGTGAAGGACGGGTCCGTGCAGTACCGCCGGTACTGTTCCGTGATGGTCTGCCAGGCGTTGCGGCTGTACAGGAAGGCGTCCTCCGACAGCCTGCCGCCGTCGCTGAGTTCAGGCATCAGCGCGCGGATCAGTTCTCCGGCCGCGGCCTCCTGCCCCGGCTTGCGCAACACCTCGTGCAGGCGCGCCGAGGCGGCAAAGGCGGTGGCGTCGCCAGCGCTGCCGTGCACCAGCGGCGGCGGCGCGAAGTCGTACAGGAAGTGGGTTTCCAGGTGCACCACGTTCTCGGGCAGCGCGTAGACCATGTTGCCGTAGTCTTCGCGGCGGCTGCCGATGAAGACGATGGCGAAGCGGATTTCCGGGAAGGCCCGGATCATCTGGTTGACCCAGCTCGACACCCCGCCGCTGACATACGGGAAAGTGCCTTCGAGCAGCAGGCAGACGTCGGCCGAGTCGGCGCGGGGCAAAGGGGTATCGCTCATGATTGCCAGTAACGCAGCATGGGCCGCACCAGGGGCAGCGGCGATGGGCTGTCGAACGACAGCAGGAGGGCGCGCACCGCGGCATAGTCGCGTTCGAGGTAGGCGGCTTCGGCCAGCAGCGGCAGCGTGCGCTCGCGCGAGAAGCCCAGCCGCTCGGCGCGCTGCAGCCACTCGCGCGCCTGCGCGGGTTCGTTGCGGGTCAGCGCCAGGCGCCCKCGCATGTACCACAGGCCCGCCTGGCTGCCGTCCACCTCCAGCGCGGCGCGGGCGTGGCGCTCGACCTGGTCGGCGGTGTAGCGATAGACGTCGCCCTGCACCAGGTTCTGGTAGATCAGTTCCCAGTACAGGTCGGCCACGCGCTTGTGTATCTCGGCGCGCCCGGCGTCGTCGCCGGCGTCTTCGAGACGCGGCAGCTCGGCCAGGATCCGCTGCGTGAGGTGCTTCTCGGCGCCGTCGAGCATGCCATAGGCCAGCAGGCGCACGTCGTCGGCGCTGTCGGCCAGCAGGTCGCGCAGCACCGGGCTGGAGGTGCGCGCCGGCATCGACTGCATGGCCACCAGCGCGGTCATGCGCTCGGGCAGCGGTGCGCGCGTGTTGCCCAGCTGKGCGCGCAGGCGGGCGCCGCCGCCGTGCGTGACGCGCGAGATCAGGTGGGTGACGAACACCGGCAGCCCGACCAGGCCGATGCCGCCCGCTTCGTTGCGCCCGGGGAACAGCCGCGCGATCAACAGGCTGCCCACGCAGACGACGGAACCCGCCAGCGGCACCAGCAGGCAGAACGCKAACAGGTAGCCGTAGCTCCATGCGAACGGCACGCGAAAGCGGCGCGGCAGCAGGCGCCACAACACCATGGCGATCATCGCGGCGGACAGGGCTTGCATGCCCAGGAAGGTCAGCAGCAGCGCGGTGCTGTTGCCGGCGCGCGCCAGCAACGCCAGGGCGGCGATTTGCGCGGCGACGCCGCCGATGCCGAGCTTACCCACGGCCAGCCTCGCCCAGTGCCACCGGCACCGGCACCGGCGCCGGCTGTACATCCACCTGGCAGCGGTGCAGCAACCGCACCAGTGGCTCGACCGGCGCGCTGGCGGGCACGGCCAGCGTGTGCACGCCGATGCGCGCGGCCTCGAAATCGGTGCCGAACTGGGCGCGCAGCATGTCCTCGATGCGCACCAGGTAGGCCGAGGCGGCCTCGCTGCCGGACAGCGGCATCAGCGTGAGCAGCGCGCGCTGGTGCGCGCTGCTCAGCGGCCATGCCACGTCGAGCGCGCGGCGGCTGCRGATCACCTGTTCGAACAAGGCATCGCGCGATTCGTCCAGGTCGAACACCAGCGCCACGATCGTGCTTTCGATGCCGCTGTCGCGGCGCAGGCGCGACAAGCGCGCGTAGTCCAGCGCGAAGTCGTACGGGCAGCCGGGAATCGCCGCCGCGATGGCGCGCGTGGAGACCGCATGCTCGACGCCATCGGCGTAGTAGCCCATCAGCACCATGAGCAATTGCAGGTTCTCGTAGCTGAGCGACAGGAACGGMATGCGCTCGACTACCAGCAGGCCGACCAGCTTGTCGGCGCCGGACAGTACCGGCGCCACCGCCACGTAGCGGGTCTGCGGGTGATCGGCCGGCTGGCGCGCCACGCCGCCGCTCTGGAGGTGCGCGAGCTGCCGCGTCTCCAGGCAATGGCGCACCAGCACGTCGTCGCGATCGAACTCGAAGTCCGGGCCGATCCGCGCCGATGCCTCGGCGTCAACCGTATCGCCACGCACCGCGTAGAGCGCGGCCGCCTCGAGCTGGCAGGCCTGCGCCACCACCTGCAGCATCGGGCGCGCGCCCACCAGGAGGCCGCCACCGCCGCCACTGTCCTCGAGCKATACCGCGCGCATCTGCGACAGCGTGTCKCGCAGCGTGGTYGGCTTGGCCAGCAGGTCGTTCTCCAGGCGCGCATGGGACACGCGCAGCAGGTAGTGGTTCTTGGTGAGCGCGGCCAGGCGCTCCTCCAGGTAGCGGTTGAGGGCGCGTGCGCGTGCCAGCCGCGTGCCCCAGACATCGCCGAACTGCCCGGCCACCAGCACCGTCAGCAGGCCGCCGAGGAAGAACAGGCGCGGGAACTCGCCCGGCTGCGCCCCCATCTKGTGGAAGAAGAACCAGCCACCCAGCATCATCAGCACGCTGCCCACGCCGATGAGCGTGCCATAGCGCAGCGCCAGGATCAACGGCAGCAGCCAGGCCCAGGGAAAGCCGAGCCCCAGCAGCAGGGGGTTGCCCGGCAGCACCAGGTAGCCCGCGCCCAGCGCCAGGACCATCGTCACCACCAGCTCGACCAGCGCGACCGGTCCGCTCGTGGCAGGCGCGATCAGCCGCAGATAACGGCCGCCCGCGCCAATGCCCTGTCCTTCCCGTATCTTGTCGGCTGTATTGGCCACGATCGCGCTCTCCCGCGTCTCAACCCTGGCGCAGCGGCGCCAGCAAGCGGCGCAGCAGCTTMTGCGCGGTGCCGGACAGCGATTCGCGGCTCCAGCCGCTGTCGCTGCCGGTGGCGGACCACACCACTTCGCCCGTGCTCACGTCGAGCAGTTGCAGCGAGATGCCCACCGCCGGCTCGCCGTCCACGCCGACCTTGTAGCGCCATTCCTGCACGGCGCCGGTCAGGGCGTAGCGCACCTTCTGCGTACGCGCCCATTCCAGTGCCTTGCCCACCGCTTCGCGCTCGGCCGGCTCGAACAGCGTTTCCGGGTTCAGGCTGGCCGGGTAGCGGCGCACGCTGGCGATGCCGCCGGTCTTGAGCAGGCTCTCGGCGATGGCCTCGGCGCGCAGGCCGGCCTGCGGCGTCTCGGTGTAGTTGACGATAGGCAGGACCGCCAGTGCTTCGCCGGCGCTCAGCGCAGGTGCGCGGCCCACATCGGTCACCGCGCAGCCGGCCAGGCACAGGGCCGCGCCCATTGCGCCGCACCAGCCCAGCAGGCGTGCCACGCGATGCTGCTTCTTGCTAGTTGTTTCCATGACGCTTTTCCCCTAAACGATTGAATCCCGATTGCATGCGGTGAACCGGCGCGGCGTGGTGCCCGCCCGGACTAGAACAGCCATCTGTAGCGCACGCCGACTTCGGTCAGCGGCGTGCCGCCATTGCGCGCGGCGGTTTCGTGCTGCACATACATGGACAGGTGATCGTTGCCGAAGACCGTGCCCGCGATGCCCAGCTGCGCGCGGAAGTTCTGCCCCGCGCGGGTGTCGTGCAGCAGCCCGAGCTCGGCGAACGGCCGCCATTTGTGCGTGTAGTCGTCGAGCAGCTCGGTGCCGAAGCCGACCGTGACGCCGGCCTGCGTGAAGCCTCCGGGCATGTAGAACGCCGGCGTGGCGGCGTCGCCGGCGGGCACCAGCGTGGCCAGCTTGCCGCTCAGCGTGCCGCCGCGCGTGTTGTAGCTGGCATGGGTGCCGACCATCCGCACGGTGTAGTCCGGGTAGGCGGTGCGGATGCGGTAGCCCAGCTCGACGTCGTACACCACGCCGTTGCCCAGCGACGAGCCATCCTGCCCGCGGAAGCGGTTGTACTCGACGCGCGCGCCGGCGAACTCGCGCAGGCCGAAGTTATAGCTTGCGCCCAGCCCCAGCACGTCCTTGGCGCCGCCGACGCGCAGCGCGGCCGATTCGTCCGCGTTCTGGTTCAGGCCGGCCACGGTGGTAAAGCTCACGCGGTTTTCCTCGCGCCACGCGCCGGTGAAGCGCGCGGTGGTCATGCTGTCGAGGCCGTCGCGCCGTCCCACGGCGAGCCGCCAGCGCTTGTGCAGATCGCGGTAGCCCAGCGAGAGCTCGCCACGCTGGTCGGAGCCGGGCACGCCGGTGAGCTGGGCCTGGTCGACGCTGCGCTGGCTGCGCCAGACGCCGCGCAGGTTGAGGTCATAGCCATCCCACAGGCGCACGCCGCCGGCCAGGCTGTAGTCGAAGTAGGCGAGCGGGCTCTGGCGCTGGTAGGTCACGCGCGGCTCGATGGCCTGCGCATTGAACAGCAGCGTGTCCTGCAGGGTTTCCTGCAGCTTGTCGTCGGCGCGGGCGATGTCCTGCGCATCGAAGGCCTGGGTCTGCGCGGCGCCGAGGCGGCCGAGCTGCACGTTGGCCTCGATCTGGTTGTCCACCGGCACCCGGCCGGCCTGGCGCTCCAGCACGCGGTCGAGCGCGTCCAGGTCGCCGCCGGCCAGCGCCAGCGTGACTTCGGCATAGGCCGGGCGCAGCAGCTGGCGTGCGTACTGGCGGGCCAGCCAGGCACGCGCGAGCGCGTTGGACTCGTTCGACAGCGCCCACGCCAGCGCCACTTCCCTGGCCGCGGCGGAGACCACCGCCTGCTGGCGCGCCTCGCGCTGCGCCATGTCCTGCGGCAACCTGAGTTCCAGCGGCGGCAGGCCCGGGATCTMGCCCAGGCGCGACTTCGGCGCGGCCGGGCCGGTCCAGTCGGCGGCGCGGGCGCCGGCCATCACGCTGCGGTCGGCGCCCAGCATCTCCATCACCAGCCGCCGCGAGACGTCGCCCGAGGCGAAGATCTGGCCCAGCGCCACGGTCTGGCGCCGCAGCTCGGCCKGGGCCGGGCCGCCTTGCGCGTCCGCTTCCTCGGAGGCGGGGCCGAGCGCGCGCGGGTCGGAGGCGCGGCGGCCCTGCGGGCTCTTGTCGCTGTGCAGGTCGATCCAGGCCTGCCGGCGCAGGCGCCAGCCGGTGTCGGTCTGGCCGATGGCGTCGCAGGCATCGGCGGCGAGTCCCAGCCAGAGCGGGTCGGCGCTCTTGCCGCTGGCCATCTTGCGCAGGTAGTGCAGCGCGCCGCGGCCGTCATGGAAGCGCATGCTGCCGGCGGCGAAGGCGCCMCACAGGTCCGGGTTGTCTTCGGCCTCGCCCCTGAGGCGCAGCATCATGGCGCGCACCTCGGTATCCGGGCCCAGGTCCACCAGCGACCACATCAGCGCGGCCAGCGTCTCGCTGCCGGCGTCGGGCAGGCTGGCGGCGCGGCGCAKGTCGGCCAGGGCCTGGTCGCGTTCGCCGCGCGCGCGCAGGTATTCGGCGCGCATGGCGAGGAAGCGGCTGGCCTKCTMGGCCTGCCTGAGCTGCGCGGGCGTCATGGCCTGCAGCAGGCTGGCGATGCGGTCGTAGGCGCGCGCGCGGGTGTAGTAATTGATGGCAAGCTCGAGCGACTCGAGCTTGCCGCCCTTGCGCCAGCCGGCTTCGGCGATGCGCCCGGCATCGATGGGCGAGCTGTCGTAGAAATCGATCAGGTTGGAGAAATCCGATTCCTCGCTGTCGCGCACGTCCTCCAGGCAGTGGTTGCGCCCGGCGCCGGGCGGCATCTTCAGGCAGTGGTCRTCATGTGTCCCGGCCATGGCCAGCGTCAGTTGCCGGTAGCCCTGCTCGAGCAGGTCCTCGCGMTGGTTCAGGCGCGCCAGTTCCGTGAGCGTGCGCCAGAAGTCGATGTCGGTGGGGCCGGCGGCGGGCATGGACGGCACMATCGCCTCCAGCGCCTGGCGCAGCGCGCCGCGCACGTAGAGCAGGTTGGCCCGCTTGAGCGCGTATCCCGGGCGCGGGCCGAAGCGTTCCTGCAGGGACGTGTACAGCGCGAAGGCGCGGGCGTCCTTGCCGGCGCGCTCGGCCAGCTCCGCCTGCCGCTCCGTCACCTGGCGCGCGTTGGGGCCGCGGCTGAGGCTCTCCAGGAAGGCCATGCCTTCCTCCGGCTCGCCCAGCCGCTCGTAGGTAGCGACCACCTCGTCCACGGTGGCGAGGTCGCCGGTGCCGGCTCGATGGCGCAGCGCGGCCAGATAGGCGCGGTCGTCGTTCAGGGCCGGGGCCAAGCGCAGCACCGCCTTCCAGGCGGTCTCGTCGTTGCTGGCCTGCGCATACTCGAGCCAGCTCTTGAGCGCGACCGTGGGCTGGCGGTTCCACTCGGCCACCTGGGCCAGGCGCTCGCGCCAGCGCGCCGAGCCGGGCAGGTGCTTGACCGCGGTCTCGGCCACGCGCTGCGCGTCGTTCAGCTTGCCGGCCGCCAGGAAGACCTGGAAGGCGAGTTCGTAGTCGTCCGCGTTGAAGGCGCGGTCGGCCGTGTCCGGGTCTGCGGCGGCGGGCGCCGCGACGGCGGCCGGGGCGGCCGGCCTGCCCTGTACATCGGCCACGCGCCGCAGGCGTGGCATGCCGGCTTCGCCCATGGCGCGGCGCAACGCCAGCCCGMGCGGTCCGTCGAGGAATACCACGCCTTGCGCGGCCCACGGCTGGCTGCCGGCGATGCCCCGAATCCCCGCCCGCTGCGCGGCGGCGCCCGCGGGCATGCCTTGCACGCTCGGCGGCTGGCGCAGCAGCCGCTCGACGTAGCGCGCGGCCTGCTCGGGGCGGTTGGCGGCCAGCGCCAGCCTGGTCAGGTAGCGCAGGACTTCCGCGTTGTCGAGCAGCTTGCCGCCGCGTTGTTCGGCCTGGGCCAGCGCCTGGTCCAGCAGGTTGCCGGATTGCAGCGTCTTCAGCCCGGCCAGGAACAGCCTGCGCTGCTCGGCCGGATCGGTGGCGCGCGCCTGCGCGCTGAACAGCGCTTCGGCCGCCTGCTGGTAGTCGCCGCCGGCAAGCGCCGCCGAGGCGGCCTGCGCGTTCCACAGGTCGGCGCGGGCGGGATCGCTCCTGGCCAGCGCGCGGTAGAACACCTGGGCGGACTTGAGCGCATTGATCGCGCGGGCGGTGGTCGCCAGGTCTTCGAGGTCGGCGCGCGTCCATGTCATCAGCGCGGCCTGGCCGAGCAGGCCGGCAAGGTGCTCCACGTGCTGGTTGCGCTCGGGCGTGTCCGGCGGCGCGGCAAAGGCGCGCTGCTGCGTGATCTCGATGCGGGTGCGCAGGATCTGGCCGGGCAGGTCGGCGTCGGCGGGATTGCGCACAGGGCCCTGGCGCGCGGCGTTGTAGCGCGCTTCGAGGTGACTGAGCATGCGTTCGGCCTCGTCCAGCCGGCCGGTGCGCGCGTATTGCTCGGCCAGCACCGCCATGAAGCCGTTGTCGTCCGGCGTGGCACGCCACCAGGCCTCCAGGTAGGCCATGCTCAGGCCATCGACCGCGCGGCCTTCGCCCAGCAGGCGTTCGCGCAAGGTCTCGCGCGGGAACATCAGCGCCAGGCCGATCCCCACCATGGCGGTGAAGGTCAGCACGAACGCAGGCGGCAGCAGCCGCTCGCGCTCAGGCGCCGCAGGTGATTTCAACGCTTTGCTTGGCATTGCCGGGATTGGAGACGGGCGTGGTGTCGAAACGCAGCGTGCCACGCTCCCGCACGCCCGCTACCGCCTTGCCGTCGATGGCAACCCGGCAACGGTCTGCGCCGGCGAGGCGGAAAAATGGCCTGGTGTAGCCGCTGAAGTCAAAACGGATCTGTTGCGCGCTGCCCTGGCCACCGCGCCGCCAGCCGCGCACGAAGCCGCTGGCCTCGACGATCTCCGGCACCGCCGGCATCCTGGCCGCGTCGTCGCGCATCACGATGCGCGAAGCGCCGTCGACGAGGTGCACGTAGACGCCGCCGCCGGGCGCCGGCGAGGTGCCGGTCACATTGTGCGAGCCGGCCACGTMGGGTACGCCGGCGCCGGTCCAGCGCACATTGCGCAGGTTGCCGTCGCCGCGCACGATCCACGCGGCGGGCTGCCTGCCGTCGCCGCCGGCGCCGATCTCGCGCGCCACCGCCATGCCCTGCCAGTCGATCACCTTGCGCGCGTAGTCGCTGGCGTGCACCGGCATCAGCGGCTGGTTCAGCGCGTAGTCGTAGACCTTGCGCAGCGCCTTGAGGGAAGCCGCCTTGGTACCCGAGTAGCTGTGATAGTAGATGTTGACCGACTTGAAGCGGTACGGCCGGTCGGTCAGCTCATAGGTCTCGATCACGCGCTCGAAGCCATAGAACGGGCCGTGCCACAGGTTGGTGTAGACGTTTTCGTTCTGGTTKGGCGCAAAGACCTGGAAGGTGCCGTCGGCCTTGTTCACGCCGATCGGCGAGATCGCCGTCCAGCTAGGGTTGCTGCGCGTGATCAGCGTGTCGCCGCCGTTCATGTTGAGCACGCCAGCCTGGTCGGCCAGCTTGATGGCCTCGGGCGGGGGCTGGCAGTCGCCCGACCACAGCAGCATGCTGACCGGCTTGCTGGCGGGCGCGAGCGTGCGGTTGATATAGTCGATCGAGCCGCCGATCTCGCGCCGCAGGTCCATCTGGTAACCKGKGATCGCGAGGTGGTAGTCGTCGTCGCCCTCGGTGGGGTTCTGCGCGTGGGTGCCGTCGGGCACGGTGCGGCCCCATTCGAACGGGTGCGAGTAGGTGTGGCTGGCCACCTCGACGTACGGCTGCGCGAAGATCTTGCGCGCGATCGGCTCGAGCTGCGCGGTCAGCTTGGGGTACATGCCGTCGCTGGCGACTTCGCCCTGGATGATGGACATCGTCATCGGCAGGCGATAGCGGTCCCAGATCTCGCGGAACAGCACTTCGCCGGAGAAGCCGCCGCCGGGGATCTCGGCACGCGAGGCAAAGCCGTCGCCGTCGACGTGGATGGTCAGCAGGCGGCGAGCGTTCTCGGTGGTGACGTCCGGCACCGGCATGGCCGGCAGGCGCAGCGCCTCGCGCAAGAAATCCAGCGGCTGCACGACCCAGCGGTTMTGGTCGTTGGCGCTGCGGCGCACGGCGTAGGGGCCGAGCACGTAGCCGCCCCAGGGCGTGATGGCGGCGGCGTCGTAGGTCAGCGTGCCCGAACGCAGGCGCAGTAGCGAGCGAAAGCCCGGGCCGTCGCCCACCTGCACGGCAGCGGCCTGGGTGCGGTCCGGCGCCACCGGCATCTCGAAGCCCATCATGGGATCCTTCGATACGACCTCGGCKGTCTTGCCGACCTTGCCCTTGACCGCATTGAGCTGCAGCGACGAAGCCAGCGAGCCGCCGATGCGCGCGCCGAAATCGTTCAGGAACACGACGGGGATGCCCTGGCCGACCATGCGCTGGATCCAGCCGGAGAAACGGCCGGGCTGGTCGCGCACATTGCCGCCCATCCAGACCACGACGCCGGCGTAGCGGTCCGGGCCGATCTCCGGCAACGGCTGGCTGGCTTCGGCGAAGTCCACGCGATAGCCCAGGTAGTTCAGCGGCATCGCGACGAAGCGCACGCCGGCGGAGTCGTCGATCGAGACGCCGGCCTCGCGGTCMTGCACCACCAGCACGCGGCGCGGCATGACCTCGATGGCGCCGATGCCGACGGCCTGCAAGCCCGGGTCGGCCACGTAGGGAATGATGTCCAGCGCGCGGATGCGTGCGGCGGTGTCGCGCGCGCACTTGCGGTCGGCTGGCGGGCAGTAGTCGATGGAAATCACCGGCAGGCGGTATTGCTCGCGGATGATGCGGGCCTGGCCGAGCAGCCAGTTGCGGTCGGCTTCGCTMACTTCGGTGTAGCGCTTGTTGCCCTGGTCCCAGCCGCGGTACAGCGACTCGAACGCGACCGCGTAGGCGAGCTGGTGGACCTGCGGCAGGATCTCGAAGCCGCGGTTGAAGATCAGGCGGGCGTCGGGGTAGCGCGCCTTGATGGCGCGGATCACGGCGACCATGCCGGCTTCCTGGCTGGCGCGCGCCGCGTCGGTCTTGGCCACCAGCTGGTAGGAGTCGAGCGTGTCGAGGAAGAAGCCGCGGTAACCGCGCTCMCACAGCGGCGCAATGACCTTGTCCACGTAGAACGGGGGCCAGCCCGGCGCGGCCTGGTCCACCACGCGGGCGCCCCAGGCATCGTTGTTGCCGGTCAGCCAGGCCTTGGGAAGGTCCTTGAGGTAGGAGCGCGACGGCTCGACCTCGCCCACGCTGACGTAGGCGAACCAATCGGTACCGGGGGTAGCGGCGCGGCGCGGGTCGAAACCGCTGTCGGGCTCGACCACCGCGATATCGAAGGCCTGCAGGGCATCCACCGGCGGCTTGCTGCCGTAATGGAAGGCGATATTGGGCGCGCGCGCGCCGGGGACTGCAACCGCTCGTGCGGCCGCTTGTCCGCCCGCTTGTCCGGCCACCTGTCCGGCCACCTGCGCCTGCGCCGGGCCAAGCCAGGCTGTGAATACGGTCAGCAACGCAGCAAGCCAGGCCMACGTCATCGTCGTGCCCGCACTCGCGCCGCACAAGCCGGCCATGCGACGCATGAGGCCGTCCAATCGCAACAATTTCACCTACTGACCCCTGTTGTTCTTCATTCTTATGCCCGTCCCGGAAGAACCCGCCTGTCTGACTTGCGGCACCGTCCTTGCGGTGCCCGGCAAGCGATGCGTTCCAGGCGTGAATGTTCCGTTGCACCCGCGCTGCCCGAGTCCCGGGCAGTCCCCTGCGGTTCATTTTTATGTGCTTATTTAAGCACTAAATCGGCAGATTCTGAAGCATGTGGATGGTCATGCCTATAAGTATTTAGGACTAGGGAGATGCGTAATGACGTAATGACGCAATGACGCATGCAATCTCCTGTCGCACCCGGGCAGCATGCCCGGTCCTGCGAAAGCCGCCGGCACGGAAGGACGCCAGGCAAACCCGCGCTCCGCGGCTGCAATGCGTTGATGACCCTGAGCACGCAGGCGAACGGGCTTGCTGTCCGTCCGACCCCGCGCGGCAGTCTTCCGATACGGAAATGCAAAATGCCGGATCACCGTTTTCTGCATTTTTATTGTTTTGCGCACTGACGACCATAGCACGGCGTGGTTCAGGCAAATCGCCKGGTAGCCGCATAAACAACAGAAACGGGCTGCGCGCCGGAACGCGCAGTGCTGCCTTGGCCGGCACGACAGCGAAGCGAATGGTAGGTCACTCGTTTCAAACCTAATGTCAACAATTGTCACGCCGGGCGACGACGCGGTTTTTGCAGGCTGCCGCTGTGTAGAATTTTCCCAAACAAGAAGACATCTGCTCGGCGGCCACCTCGCACCGGACCACGCTCCGGCCGCGCGCCGCATTCGGAAATGTCGAAAGCCAGCTCGTGGCGCAGACGGGCCGCGCGCATGCGCATGGCTACCTTCGAAGGCAAACAACGGCGCGTCRCCGACGCGCCGCACCCCATGGGGAACGCATGCTGTCAGATGAGAGCACTGCCGTGATGGCACTGCTGGTCCTGTTCACCGCCATGCAATGCATTCTCTCGGCCCTGATGCTGGCCCTGCGCCGCAGCGCGGCGGGCCGCGCCTGGGGCGCAGGACTGGTACTGGCTTGCGCCGCTGGCCTGCTGGTGATCGACGCGCGCAGCGGGCCCGCGTGGTTCCTGCTGGTGGCGCCGGCGCTGGGGCTGGTAGCCCAGTTGCTGATCCAGCGCGGCATCACCCTGACCGATGGCCGCACGCCGGCCGCGCCGGGGTCGCTGA
>NZ_JBFTLQ010000127.1:0-18256 GCF_056396525.1 Cupriavidus sp. 05T41 | reverse complement strand
CAGGTCCTTGATGGCGAGGGTGGTAGTCATGGCAGTTCTCCTGGAAGGCGGTTGGCCAGCTGGCCGGGTATCGATTGGGACTTCGGTTCGTTTGCTGTCGAGCATCTTTGCTTCGCTCGGGAGGTACAAACGCATGGAGTGTGCCAAGGCGGGCCATGTCGCCTCGAATCGCCCGCAAACCCAGGCGGGGCTTGGGAGAAATTTTCTTCGAGAGAAGAAAATGGCGCCGGAGTCCGGTGCCGGAAGGCTTTGATCTGGCAGGCAAAAGCCAACACAACAGACGCCGTGTGTTCGTTCGCCGCCAACATCGGGGCAATGCCGGCCGGCACAGMAAGGAAACAGGGAAACCTGGCGACGATTGCCGCCGCAAACAGACAGAATGCGGTATGCCTCACCCGTTCGGGGAGGCGTGCGTGGCTGCCGCCAGCAGCCATATCCTAGCCAGGAGCTTTCAATGCTGATGCGAGACGCAATCCCCCATGTTCTGAGCCGYGGTAGCGAGATGTTTACGCKAGACATACAGGAGACGCCCCCGCAAAAGACCTTTCACCATGCGATCGACATTTACCTCAAGGACTCCAATGCATTCATGAACACCTACTTCGCGCGCTACTTCGAGTGGCAGGGCATTTGCCGCGAGCGCTGGTTCCACGAGTGCATCCATGACAACCTGCTGGCCGCGGGCGGCGTGTTCGTGACCAAGCGCGCGCATCAGGAGTATGTCGAGGAGACGTTCCCGTTCCAGAAGGTGGATTGCTACCTCAACACCTTCCAGGTGAAGCAGTGCTCGGCCTACCTGTTGTTCCGCTTCTGCGTGGATGGCCGTCCGGTATCGCTCGGCTACCAGCAGATCGTGTTCGCCGGGCGGGACAAGCGCATTACACGCTTCCCGCGCGAGATCGTCGAACGCGTCAAGGAGTACGAACTGAAGCTGCCTAAGTTCGCCAGCTAAGCCGTGCCCGCCCCGCTTGCCGTCTGGCCGGCGGGGMGTCTGCGCGGGGCGGCCTGGCTGCCTGCGTGGGCGTCGGGCAGGCGCAGCAAGAAGGTGGTGTGGATGTCGYGCACGGATTCGCACTGGATGCGGCCGCCGAAGGCTTCGACCACCCTGCGGCAAAAGGCGAGCCCCATACCGACGCCGCTGCCGTGCGCCTTGGTGGAGAAGAAGGGGTCGAAGATGCGAGGCAGGACCTCGGGCGGGATCCCCGGGCCGGTGTCCCGGAAACGCAGCAGCCAGCTCCMATGCTCCTGCAGCACGGCGATCTCGATGTGCGCAGCGGGACTGGCGCGCATGGCCTGCAGCGCGTTCTTCAGCAGATTGAACAGGACATAGACCAGCAACGTTTCGGAGCCGGGGAAACACCAGGCCGGATCGATCGGCCCGACCGTCACCCGCTCGCGTTCTCCCGCCAGGAACGGATACCGCGCCAGCGCGGCGTCGACACAATGCCGCAGCGACTGTGCCGTGAAACTGCGGCGGTCAAGCCGTTCCAGCGTGACCGAGGCGAGCGCCATGTCGATCACGGTGTGGGTGCCCTCGATCTCGCGCCTGATCGAGTCCACCAGGCCGGCGGCGCGTTCGAGCTGGCCCGGGCGCATGCGGTCCTCGTACAGGCCATGCGCCACCGCGAGCCGGTAGCCCGCCAGCAGTTCCGGCCAGGCACGGCCCATTTCCTCGGCCTGCAGCCGGATCGTGGTGAGGGGGGTGCGTACCTCGTGCGCCACCGTGGCGGCCAGCGAGAACGGGTGCATGAGGTCGTAGCGCACGATCGTGACGGCGAGTATCCCCAGGCTGGCGCCGATAAAGACCACGCCGGGCGGATAGAAGGCATAGCCATAGTTGGCGGCGTAGTCCACCGCCGCCAGCGAGTAGAGGCCCAGGCTGACCAGGCACAAGTCGAGCCGCTTGCGCTTCTCGCCGGTGGCGCCACGGCGCGCGGCCAGCAGCAGCCAGCCACTGCGGCAGGCCAGCAGCACGGTCTGCGCCACGTGCAGGGGATGCAGCCGCCCCGCCTTGGGATACGCGCCGAAGAAATACGTATAGAAGCCGGACACCACTTCCCCGCCGGTCAGCACCAGCACCGCGAGCACCAGCGACAGCCCGTACGAAGCCAGCAGCAGGGGCCGCTCGGTGCGGCGCTCGCTCACTTCGGTGATGAAGTGATAGAAACAGGTCGGCAGGAAGATGATGAAGAGATAGCCGACCTTGGCCAGCAGCAGCGCCACGTCGGGATGCTCGGCCTGGAACAGGAAGGCCCAGGTGCCCTGCCACGCGAACGTGGTCACGCACAGCAGGAAGAAGGAAGTGGAGATCCGCGTCACGCCCTTGGTGACCAGCACATACAAGCCGAAACCCAGGAAGATGGCTGAGACGAAGGCTGGCAGGATAGCGTACATGGCGTTCCGGAAGGACGGTCCTGGCGCCCGGACGGGTGCGCGGCCGGACCGGCAACCCGCCATTTTATGTCGGGACAAGCGCACCCGTGCAAAGTCTGGCTAAGTACAGTTCTTCACATTATTGAACGCAAGCACCGTACCGGGACCCGCGTCCGGCATGCCGGACCGCCCGCCAGGCCTAGTTCACCTGCCCCGCATCGATGGTACGCATGGCAGCGGCTTCGGCGAGGGCAAGCGCGGCTTGCGCGGTCGGCGCGATACCGACTTCGTCCTCKAACGAGGGCTGCGGCGCCTCGCCGAACGCATCGGCAATCACCACCGTTGCCGAAAAACCGCCGGTGGCCGATGCCACCGCGCGGGCCACGACGGCATAGCCGCCATATTCGAATGCGCGCTCCATCATTCCCTCCCCTCGCTATGCATGAGGCAATCATAGTTGGCGCTGCCTCGGCCGGGGCAATCTGATGCTGACGGCAGCCAGCCCGCTATTTCGTGACGAACGACCAGCTCAGGTTGAGCGGCTTGCCGCCCAGCTGCCCGCTCACGGCCACGTTGTAGCGCGTGCTGCCGGCCAGCGGCGCGAGCGGCGTGCAGACCGCCGCGCCGTTCGCCGCACCCGACACGCCCGCGGTGCGCGAATCCACCTTCAGGCAGTTGACGTTATTGCCCTGCGCGTCGGTGAGCACGAAGGTATCGGCCGTGAACGCCTGGCTGCGATCGATCGCCTGCAGCGTGACGGGGTAGCCCAGCGTCTGGTTCTGGTAGCCCGGAGCCGGATTGGGGCTTTCGTTGTTCAGCCAGCTGGTCGGCACATCGGCCTGGCCGGCGTAGGGATAGGCCACCATCTGGATGGCGGTGCCCGGCATGGTGGCATCGGCGAGATCGACGGTCTGGTAGAACGACGCGGTGGCGCCGCCCGAAGTCGAGCCCTTCTGCTCGGCATAGCCCGAACCCGCAGATTTGTAGCTGCCCAGCAGGCTCATGCGATGCAGCGGCGCGTCGAACAGGTCGGATACCAGTGCATCGGTGGAGGCCAGGGCCAGCGCTGCGTTCGGGTCGGAACTCCACTTGCTGGCGCTGCCGACCACCTCCGCCGTGGCGTCCGTCTTGTACTGCGCCTGCACGCGCGCATCGGGCGTGGCGCCGGTATAGCCACGCAGGGACGCATTMTCGTCGTGGCCGAGCGTATTGTTCCAGAGCATGTAGTTGCTGTGGTTCTGCGCGGCCACGCCGATCGCGTCCTGCGCCTCGAGCGCGGGAAGTCCCACCAGCACGCGCCGGTAGTTGGCGTAGCACAGCCCCGCCGATTTCGGCTCGCCAAGCGCGTGATAGCCGCTGACGTTGGCCGCGCCGCGTGCCGGCAGGATGCTGACGTCTACGGTGCCCGCAGCCGGCGCGGCATTGCCGCTTACCGTGAAGCAGGCGGTCACGGCGGTCGCCGGGACCGCCTGGCTGCCGGCGCTGGCAGCCGGCGCGTTGGCATTGGCGGTGTTGGCTGAGGCATTGCCGGAAGCATTGGCGGCGGGMGTCGCGCTGCCACTGCCGCCATCCCCGCCACCGCCGCAAGCGGTGAGGATCGTGCTGGCGCAGGCAAGCGCGAAGAGTGTCCTGGAGAAGGAAGCCCTGGCAGGCGCAGTTGAATGAGTCGCTGGCATCGATCCGGAAGGTTTCGCCCGGCACTTCACGGCCGGTGGTGGATGAGGCAGCACCCCCGCCGGCAATCCCCTGGCGGCTGGCGGTGCAAGAACCGGGCGATGTTATTGGCGGCCACGGACCAGCGTCCAGCCTGCGAACAAATGCTTACGTGTGACCTTTGCGAAAGTAGCGGATAGCAGTCCTGCGCGTGCGCATGGGACTTCGGCATCACGGCGCGCGAGGGCACCATGCCTTGCTCACCCCKCATTCAGTGCAGGCGGAAACACGCACCAGCACCCGTCGCCGTGCCGGAAGAAGAACATCGAGAGCTGGCCCGACGGGCCTGCCACTTCCACCCGCACGCAGCCGCGGCGTCCGGCGCGGGCACCGCGCACKCGCGTGATGCGTGCCGGCGCCGCGAGGCGCGCACCGAGCCATTTGTCGATCAGTCCGCGCAGYGATATGCTGGTTGCTTGCATGTCCGTCTCCTTCGCATTGCTTGCCGTTGCCCTGGTCGTCCCGGCTCAAGCCGCGCGGGCACCGAAGTGGGCACCACGCCATTCAGCCCGGACGAGCGTGCCGAGCAGGACCGCAAGCGCATGCACGGCCATGGCCGGGTGCTGCAGGCAGGTTTCCACTTGTGCGCTGCGCGCTTCGCCAAGCAGGCACCACGAACAGAAGTGCTCGCAGTTGTTGGTGAGCAGCCGGTAGTTGTCTTCCCCGAGGCGGGAGCGGGCGCGTGCCACGGCCTGGAGGCCGACGTAGCGGGCGCAGGGATTGGCCTTGACGCTGACGGCGTGGCMGGCGGCAAAGTCCTCGATGGTCACTTCCTTCACGGGGCCGCGATGCAGCGAGCCGGAAAAGCCGGCGTAGTGAACGACCTTGCCCGCGCCGACGTAGATGCCGTGGTGGGCGTAGCCGCGGCGTCCGGTGACCAGGTGCGCGCCGAGCGGGAAATCGGCTTCGTCTTGCTGTCGGCAGGCCTGGTCCTGGAGTTGGTCTTGTTGGTTCATGGTTGCCTCGGATCTGTTTGCTTGCTGCAGGCATTTCCTGCTGGTTGCAATCACATCCGCATCAACCGTGCCACCTGCCGCAAACCCCGGCATGACAAGGGATAGCAGGAGAAAGCACGAAACCATACCCGGGAAAGCGTCGGCGATAAACCAACAGCCTTGCACCGTTTATGTTGGCACGCCGCCACCACCGGGGTCGAAAGCCACGCTGGCGGCGCGCGGCACCGCGAAGACAAGAGGTTGCACAGCAGATTGCACGGCACGCGGGCCAACGACACGGCACCAGCCCGGACAGGTGGGCGCTACCCACCAGACCCGGCGCAGATGTTGGCGAACCACCAACGTTTTGGGCCGCGCGGTATCGCGCCGGCGGGCGCAGCGAAAGCGCCGGCGGGCCGGCTAGCCGCTCGGCAGCTGGGTTTCAGGCGTGCGCGGCGCCCTGGCCGCATTGCGCCAGCCGCCTGGCATACGCCTTGCATCTGAAAGCGGGACGGCACCACTGCCACCCACCTCACCACCCAACGGAGTCCGATCATGGCCTCGCTCACCATCAAAGACCTCTACAACGACCATACGCTGGACGGACGCGCCATGTCGGCCGTGCGCGGTGGCGGCGCCCCCTGGGTATTCGGCTGGATCCAGCCCTACCAGCCGGCCCGGCCGAGCCTCGGCCCCGTGGTCAACTTTTACGAGATCAACAACAGCTTCTATGCTGATCAGATGGTTAATCAGTTTCAAAACATCGACGTTCGCAATTCGGCACCCGGAGCGAACATCAATGTGCAAGCGGGACAAGGCGCACGCAACGACGGACGGATGTAAGCCGGCCGGGCGCGGCCAGTGCCGGCGCCCGCGCGATCCGCCCGCTTGGCGCGCGCCAGGGCGGCCCGTACACCGGAGACGACCGTGACCTGTGCATCGCAATTCCGCTGGACTTCAGCCGCGCGCACCGACGTTGGCCTGCTACGCGAGCGCAACGAAGATGCCTGCCTGGCACGGCCAGACCGCGGGCTCTGGGTCGTGGCCGACGGCATGGGCGGTCACGCGGTGGGCGACTACGCCAGCAACCTGGTGGTGGAAACGCTGGACCGGCTGGGCGAGCCGCGCAGCCTGGAAAGCCTGCTCGACGACGCGCGCGCGGCGCTGCATGAGGTCAACCTGGCGCTGCTGACCGAGGCAACGCGGCGCCAGGTGCGGCGCATCGGCAGCACCGTGGTCGTGCTGATGGCCTGCGAKCGCTTCTGTGGCTGCCTGTGGGCCGGCKACAGCCGTATCTATCTCTATCGCGACGGGCACCTGACGCAGCTCACGCGCGACCACAGCCGCGTGGAGGAACTCAAGGCGCGCGGCCTGATCACGGCGGAGGAAGCCATCCATCATCCCGCGCACAACACCATCACGCGCGCTGTCGGCGCGAACGCCGCGCTGGAGCTGGAGCAGACCTGGGTGGAAGTCGCCGATGCGGATATCTTCCTGCTTTGCAGCGACGGCCTCAGCAACGAGCTGCGCGATCCGGAGATCGCCAGCTTCCTGGCCTGCGGCGATTGCGAACTGGCCGCGCAGGCGCTGGTGACGGCCGCGCTGGAGCGCGGCGGCCACGACAATATCTCCGCCGTGGTGGCGCGCGCGGAAGACCTTTACGCGACCGACAAGACCATGGTGAATCCTGCGATCTAGGCAGGCCTKCCAGGCCAGCCAGGCCGGGCAGGCCCGCCACGCAAGCGTGGCCTACCCTGGCTTGCCGCCCGCCGCCGCCTGATGGCGAAAATCCTTGGAATGGATGCCGTGCTTCTTCAGCAGCATCTGCAGGTGCGAGCGGTTCATGTCGAAGCGCCGGGCCAGCTCGGCCACGGTGCCGCCCACCTCCTGCAGCCCACGCTCGAGAAATGCGCGCTCGGCCTCGTCGCTCGCGGCCCGCTTGGCCTCGCTCAGCGAGGTCGCCGTCGTCGCATCCACGCCGCCACCTGCGGCAACACCGCCGGAAACCAGCGTGGGCCCGGCCACCTTGGGCCGCAGATCTTGCGGCAAGTGGTCGAGATCGGCGGTGTCGCCGGCCAGGCACGATACCCGGTACATCAGGTTGCGTAGTTCGCGGATATTGCCCGGATAGGCGTAGTTCATGAGGAAATCGCGCAGGCGCGGCGTCAGCTTGACCGGGCGACGCTTGAGCGAGCCCGCGGCCTCGTCGCCGAAGAATGCCACCAGCAGCGAAATCTCGTCGCGCCGCTCGCGCAGCGGCGGCAGCGTGACATGGATCACGCTCAGGCGGTAGAACAGGTCTTCGCGGAACTTGCCCTCCTCGCTCAGCCGCCGCAGGTCCCGGTTGGTGGCCGCCACGATGCGCGTGTCCACGGAGATGGTCTCGTCGGACCCGACCCGCTGGATCTCGTGTGCCTCCAGCACGCGCAGCAGCTTGACCTGCCCGGTGAGCGGCAGTTCGCCGATTTCGTCGAGGAAGATGGTGCCGGTATGCGCGCTCTCGAACTTGCCGCGCCGGTCGCTGGCCGCCCCCGTGAACGCGCCCTTCTTGTGCCCGAACAGTTCGGACTCGATCAGGTTCTCCGGGATCGCCCCGCAGTTCACCGAGATGAAGGGCTTGTCCGTGCGMGAGCCGTTGGCGTGGATCACCTTGGCCATCAGCTCCTTGCCGGTGCCGCTTTCGCCGTCGATCAGCACCGGCAGGTGGGTCGGCGCGGCCTTCTCGGCAATCTCCAGCGCCTCCAGCAGCTTGGGATTGTCGCCGAAGGTGCCCTCGAAGATAAAGCTGCGCTCGAGCAGCGCCTGGCGCCGTTCGCGCGGCGCGAGATCCGCCTCCGGCTCGGCCTCGACCGGCTCGGCCACCGCTGCCTGCACGAAGCGCTCCTTGTGCGACAGCTGCATCACTTCGTCGCGCAGCGTGGTGGCCTGCTTGAGCAGCTTCTCGATCTCCGCGCGCTCGAGCTTGGAGGCCCAGCGCAGCGTGGAGCGCAGGATCTCTATCTTCTCGATCAGTCCGGCATAAGAGATGGTGCTGCCGACACGGCCGCCCTGGTTGAACAACTTCATCTCGCGCCCCCTCGCTCCCCTTGGCTGTTCCCACCGCAATGACGCCCGGGCGATGGCCACGCGATGATCAGGCCATGCCCCGGACAACGCTCAGGCCGCACTCAGGCCGCACTCAACTGCTTCTGCACCAGCTGGTAGTACATGCCCTTGCGCTCCAGCAGTTCCTCGTGCCGCCCTTGCTCCACGATGCCGCCTTCGTACAGCACCAGGATCTTGTCCGCGCGCATGATCGTGCTCAACCGGTGCGCGATGATCACGGCTGTGCGCCCGCGCAGGATGTCCTGCATATTGCCGAGGATATTGCTTTCGGACTGCGTGTCCAGCGCCGAGGTGGCTTCGTCGAACACCAGCAGGCGCGGATCGTGGTACAGCGCACGCGCAATGCACAGGCGCTGGATCTGCCCGCCGGACAAGCCCATACCGCGCTCGCCCACCACCTGCTCGTAGCCCAGCGGCAGCTTGCTGATAAAGGCGTGGGCATCGGCCATCTTGGCCACTTCCTCGATATGGCGCCGGTCCGGGCTGTCGTCGCCGCAAGCGATGTTCTCGGCGATGGTGCCGGAGAACAGCAGGTTGCTCTGCATCACATAGCCGATCTGGGCACGGTAGTATTCCTTGTCGATCACGCTGAGGTCGTAGCCGTCCACCGTGATCTTGCCCTCGGTGGGCACATAGAAGCCCACCAGCATCTTGGCCAGCGTGGTCTTGCCCGAGCCGCTGCGCCCCACGATGGCCAGCAGCTCGCCGGGCTTGATGCTGAAGCTGATGTTCTCCAGCACATAGGACGTCTCATTGCCGCCATAGCGGAAAAACACCCCGTCCAGGCTGATCTCCCCCTGCAGATCGGGCAGCATCACGCGCGAGGGCAGGTCCTGCGGCTTCTGCTCCGGGTCCAGGTCGAGCACGTCGCCCAGCCGTTCCATCGCCACGCCGGCGTCATTGAGCTGGCCCCACAGCGACACCAATCCCATCAGCGGCGCCAGCACGCTGCCCATGAATGCGTTGAACGCGATGAGCTGGCCGATGGTCAGCTCMCGCTGCAGCACCAGGTTGGCGCCCACCCAGAGCACGGCGATGGTGGTCGCGGCATTGAGCAGCTGGCTGGCCAGCCCGACCAGGATGTGGAAGGCCTGCGCCTTGTACTGCAGCTCGAGCGCCTTGGCGTATTTCTTCTCCCACTTCAGGCGCACCGGCCGCTCGATGCCCATGCCCTTGACCGTCTCCACCCCGCCCAGTGTCTCCATCAGGTAGGAGCGCGCCTCGGTCGAGGTGGTGAACACCTCGCGCGCGTAGGCCTTTACCTTGGGCGTGGCCAGCACCGTGAGCGCGGCGATGGGCACCACGAAGGCCAGCAGCACCAGCGTCATCTTGACGTTGTAGAGGAACATGATGGTGAAGTAGATGAACACCATCAACAGGTTGAGCGCCGTCGTCACCGTGGACTCGGTMAGGAAGGCGCGGATGGTCTGGTTCTCCTGGAAGCGGGCAAAGATGTCGCCGGTCTTGCGCTTGGCGAAGAACGAGAACGGCAGCGACATGGTGTGCCGGAAGAAGTGCGACATCATGGCGAAGTCCATGTTGCGCACCATGAAATTGGCAAGGTAGGCGCGCACGGTGGACATCAGCTGCGAGAACACGTTGGAGACGATCAGCCCGAGGATCAGCAGGTTCAGCAGGCCCACGTTCTGGTGCACCACCACCCCGTCGAGGATGTTCTGGATGATCAGGGGCGGCACCACGCCCAGCACCTGGATCACGAASGTCGCSAGGAACAGRTGSRCGAGRATGCGCTTGTASGGCGMMAGGTAGCCRATGAAGCGYAGCCACGGCGAGCGCGCCACGGCCAGCTGCGTCATGCTCTCGCCCGCGGTGAACAGCAGGCAGGTGCCGCTCCACCCGCGCTCGAATTCCTCCACGCGCATCTTGCGGAAGCCCAGCGCAGGGTCGGCTACCCACACCCAGCGCTTGGACACGCCATACACCACCACRTAGTGGTAGCCCTCCCAGTGCACGATGAACGGCAGCTCGAAGCCCAKCAGCGMGTCGCGCGTGCACTGCACGCCGCGCGTCGTGAAGCCGAGCGATTCCCCCGCGCGCGCCAGGCTGTCCAGCGTGGCGCCCTGGGTGGTCACGTTGGCCAGCTCGCGCAGCTTGCCCAGCGTCATGGGAATCCCGTAGTGGCGGCAGATCATCGCCAGGCAGGCGGCGCCGCAATCCATTTCCTCGGCCTGCTCGACCAGCGCGAAGCGGCGGATCAGCCGTTCGCCCATTTCTGGCTTGGAGGCCAGGTCCAGCATCACCGGATGCTTGCGCCGCTCKGCCAGCTTCTTCTGGCGGTGCAGTTCGCGGTCGACAAAGCGGATGCGCTCCTCCAGCACCTCGCGCAGCTTGGGGTTGCGCTCGAGGATGAGCTGCACGGTCTTTTCCGGGATCACCAGCAGGCGGGCATCCGTGCCCGCGATCGCGGAAGCCATCTGCTCCTGCCGCATCACGCAGGCGCGCTCGCCGAAGATATCGCCCTGGCGCAAGGTGGCCAACGGATATTCCATGCCGTCCTCGGTGCGCACGATGCGCACCTCGCCCTGSCGCACCACGTACAGGCGGCGGTCYTCSCGYGCRTCCTGCTTCAGGATYTCCTTGCCGGCSGARACGCGCTTCACCCCCACGCTACGYACCGCYTCCTCCAGCTCGGCCTTGTCGAGCTTGCCGCGCAGGTCGAACAGGCGCGCCACGAAGCCGCCCGCCGAACTGATCGCCACATAGCTGGCGACGAACGCCATGGCCGCGGGATTCTGCGCGATCATGGGCTCGGTCACGCCGCGCGGGATGAACAGCAACTCGGTCTTGGCCGACGAGCGCACCGAGGACTCATGCCGGTACTCCCGCAGCATGGCGATATCGGCAAACACCTCGCGCACCTTGCGCACGCCCAGGCTCACTTCCTTGCCATTGTCCTCGTTGAACACGCGCACCGAGCCTGACTTGACGACGAATATCCCGCCCGCCGCATCGCCCGCGTTGCAGATGGTTTCGCCGAAGCCGTAGCTCAGCGATTGCGCATGCTCCGCCAGCCGCTCCAGCTCCTCGCGCGAAAACGGCGAGAGTATCTCTACGCCCGCCAGGAAATCGGCAAGCGGCTGCAGTTCGGAGCTGGCTTCCATGGATTCGCGCTCCGCCKGCTAACGCGCTTCGATCACGTGTTCCTGCGCCCTGGCCATGAGCCAGTCCTCGCGCAGGAGCCGGCGCACCTCCGCCGCCACCTCCGCATCGAGCGTGGCCGGATGCTTGGCGCTCACCATGAAGATCTCGAAATTGGCGCGGTCCGCCGACGGGAATGGCCCGAGCAGGTCGCCCACGGCGGCGTTGAACACCTTGGCCTCGATATCGGTCTTCAGCGAGCCGCGCAGCACCTTGCCGATCGCCCCGCCGTGCTCGCGCGTGTCCGCCACGGAATGCTCGCGCGCCATCTCGGCAAAGCTGTCGGGGTCATCCTGCAGGTAGGAGATCAGTTCCTTGGCCTTGCCTTCGGCGTCCACCACGATGTGACTGATCTCGATGCTGTCGAACTTCGGCGAATGCAGCTTGAAGTAGGCATCCACCGCGCGCTMGTTGGTCACCTCCGCCATCATCTTTTCCTGGTAGAGGCTCTCGGTGACGAAGGCCTCGAACTCGTCCAGGCTGATATTGAGCGCGTCCAGGTAGTGGTTCATCTCCGTCGCGCGATGCAGGCCCTGCACGCGGCGGAACTGGTCGGCGCGCTCCTGGATCTCCTCGGGCGTGACGGCGATGCGCTGCTTGCGCGCCGCGTGCACGGTCAGCTTGTMCCGTACGATCTGCTCGATMAGGCCCTCGAACTGCCCCGTGAGCTTCAGGACCCGGATGAACTCCTCGACGCCGATGACCTCATCGTCGACCCGCACAATCGCTGTCATGTTCTGTACTCCTCGATCGTTGCCGCAAGCCGCACGCCCGCGGCCAACGCCCTCATGCCTGCCCCGCCGCCMTGCCTTGCCTGCTGTCTCGCCAGACGCACGCCGGCCCCTTCCCCTTCAGCCGGCCACCTGCCGGAACGGATCCAGCCCAAGGTCGATCAGGCGCCGCTCGCGCACCACGATTTCGGCCGTGGCGGTCATGCCGTAGCGCAACGGATACTTGCTGTCCGCCACCGAGTAGTACGTCTGCGCCAGCCTGATGCGGCCCTCATACACGGGCTGCTTGTTCTGCCCGACCAGCTTGGTCGCCGGAGAGATGTACTCCAGCGTGCCGTTGAGCAGCCCGTAGCGCTGGTAGGGGAAGGCATTGAACTTGAGCTTGACCGGCAGGCCTTCGCGCAGGAAGGCGCGGTCGCGCTCCGCGATCTCGATCTTCAGCACCGGGCGCGCGTCCTTGGGCGCGATGCCGCCCAGCGGCGCATTGGCCTGGACCTTGTCGCCGCGCTGCGTGGAGCTCACATCGGTGATGACGCCGGCCACCGGGGCCAGGATCAGCAGGAAGTTGTCCTTGTCGATATTCTCGAAGCGGATGCGCGCCGCCGCCTCGGCCACCAGGCGCGCGGTCTGCACCTGCAGGCGCAGCTTGTCCTCGGTATTGCTGATCTCGCGCAGCGCGGCGTCATACTGGATGCGCAGGTTGGTCAGTTCCTGGCTGCTGCCCTCGAGCTTCACGGTGGCCTGGTTGAACTCCTGGCTCAACCGYGAATCCAGTTCCGTCAGGCGCKATTGCGCGATGCGCAGCGTGTTCTCGGCCTCCACCGCCGCATTGCGMTTTCCCTCCACCTGAGATTGCGACACCCCGCCGCCGCCCGGCAGCGCGAACAGCCGTGCGTACCGCTCCTGCTCCTGGCGCGTGAACTCGCGCTGGCGGCGTGCGTTGTCCAGGTTGCTGCGTGCTTCCTGCAACTGCGCGCGCTGCTGCTCCGCCAGGCGCGTGGTGCCTTCCGCCGTGCGGGTCTCATGCAGGCGCTCGGCCACCTCGATCTGCTGCTTGAGCGCGGCCGCCTTGCGCTCCATCAGCACCTTCCTGTCGGGAAACTGCTTCCACTCGCGCTCGGAGTCCTGCAGCTTGAGCTGCGCCTCCAGCGCATTGGTGGCCGCCTCTATCGCGCCGCGCGCATTGAGCCGGGCCAGCACGTCGTCCTTGGACACGGGCTGCCCCTCGGCCACGTAGAGGTCGGCCAGTTCGCCGTCCACCGGCGCATAGAAGCGCCGCACCTCGGACTCGGGGGCCAGCGTGCCGTCCGCGGTGACGATCACGTCCGCATGGCCGACAAAGGACCACACCAGTGCGCACAGCACCAGCAGCACCATCACCATCACCGATATCTGCATGATCTTCAGCGGCTCGGCACTGAGAATGGCAATGCCTTCCGCGCTGTGGTCTTCCAGCGCCTCGTGCAGCGGCTTAAGGCGATTGCCGCGGCTGTCGTCCTTCATCGCCGTCTCCTCCGATCAACGCTAGCTTGGCCTTGAGCACGGCAGGGTTCAGCACCATGCGCAATTCCTGCAGCGAACGGCGCTGCAGCTCCGATTCCGAATCAATATCCTGCTGCACCTGGCTCCATTGGGCGGTGTCGCTGACCTTGAGCTGCTCGTAGATGCGCATGCCCTGGTGAGCCTGCGTGCCGGCGCTCGACAGCAGCCGCGCCTGCGTGCGGAACTTGCCCGAGATCTCCGGCTCGAGCCGCTGCTCGCCGCCGATCGCGCCGTCGCGGCGGTACTGGCGCCAGCTGGCCAGCGCACCGTTCATCAGTTCCTGGGCGCGCCGCAGGGCGGCGTCGTGGATGGCGGCCACTTGAGGCTCGATCGCCTTGACGAAGTATGCATCCTGCGCGGGATCGAGCATCGCGTAGAAAGTCAGCAGGCGCTCGTMGAAACCCTTKCCGCCATCCTCCTTGCGTACCTCGGCAAACTGCGCCGCCACGGCCTGCCGGCGCGCCAGCTCCTTGCCGGCGGCTTCGGCCCACGGGCCGCTCTTGATCTGCTGCAGGGCCGCGAAGGTGCCGGCGGTATCGCCCGCTTGCCAGGCCTTGTCGGCTTCGCTGTACTGGCGTGCCACCTCGGGCGTGGGCAGGCGGCTGGCGGCCAGCTCGCGATAGCGCGCCTGGAACGGGGGCGTGGCAAAGCCGGCGCCGGCCATCTGCGCCACCACCGGCCCGAGCGTCATCGCGCGCAGGGCCGTGTCGAGCGCCAGATACTGCCGCAGGTCCTCCTTGAGCCGGTCCAGGCCGCCGAGGCGGGGATACTTCTCCGCATAGTCCGCGAGCACGGCCTCCAGCGCCTGGGGCGTGTMGCTGGCGAGTCCCGTGGCCAGCGCTGCGTTGAGGCGGTCGATGGCGGCGAGGTAGACGGAGTCGTCGCTCTGCAGCTTGCGCACATTGCTCAGCGCGTCCGCGTAGGGATCCTTGAACGCCGGCACGTAGGCGGCGATGCGATCGAGCGCGCGCTGGTGCGCCGGAACGTCCGCGCTCCAGTGCTGCAGCAGCTCACGGATGCCGGCTTCGTCGGCATAGATGCGGATCGGCGCATCCACGCCGCCCCTGCCGGCGACGAAACGGTTGAGGYGCCCCATCCACGCCAGCTCATCCACCAGCGGGCGCGCGTCGGCGTTGTGCGCGCCGAGCGTCTTCATTTGCGCCAGGGCCGCATCCGCGCCGCCGAAATCGCGCGCGCTCAGCTTGCCCATCCATGCGGGCACGTAGGCGCGCAGCAGCGCCTCGGTGCCCATCACCTGAAACTGTGCGTTGTCCGCGTGCTTCGCGAGATACGCATCCGCCACCGTGGCTGCGCGCGCGTAGTCGCCGCTGGCCATCAGCGCCTTCATMTCGCGCTCGGGCGCGCCGCGAAAGTACAACACCAGCAGCACGGCGACCACGGCCACGACCACGGCCGCGCCCCAGCGCGCCGCGCGCCTGAGGCGCGCGCGCTCGCCGGCGCCGAAACTGCCGCCCAGCCGGGCCATGATGAGGCCGTACTTGCCCTGTGCCTGCGGCTTGTCATCGGTCTCGCCGTCTTTCGGCTGCGGCATGGCCTCCTGGTTGACCTCGTCTTCCTGCTGCGCGGCGTAGTCGACGCAGAAGATATCGAGGAAGGAGCMCGGCGCCGCCACKAACGTGGTCTTGTCGGGACATAATTCACCTGGTGCGGATAGACGTCCCGGTAGCGCGCGAAGGTCTCGTCGGCCTTGCTGACGAGGAAGGGAAAGCCGGCGATTTCGATCGGCTGCAGGCCAAGATCGCCGCGCTCGGGCGTCAGCGTAAGCACGACCGGCGGGTATTCCGCCGCCGGCACCGGCGCGCGCGGCCGCAGATGCACGCGATAGGCCAGCGCCGCGCCAAATCGCAGTTCGTCGCCGTCGCGCAGGCGCGCCGGCTGCTGCGCCACCGCCACGCCGTTGATCGCCGTGCCGTTCTTGCTGCCGAGGTCCGCGATATAGGCCACGCCGTCTTCGGAGAAGATGCGCGCGTGCCGGCGCGAGAGCACGGTCACGACATCGGCGGGATAGGTGGCGAAAGGCGCTTCGGCACGCCCCACGGCAAACAGGCTCTCCTCGATGCGGATCTCGCCAAGGGCGGGATGCGTGACGGGCACGAGGACGATATCGAGCATAGGCGCAAGCACTTGTGCGAACCCCTGCCCCACCTTCGCCCGCGTCTCGTCAATCAGAGCTTCGTCTGGAGCCATGTTTCGCTACCACCAACAGCGCTTGGGCCATGCGCATGCGCCGGCGGCAAGCCATTTTCCATGGCGGCGCGGCAAACCCGAAAGACACGCTGCGCCGGGAACGTGCTGACTAAGGACATAGTAGGCCACGCTTGCAGGTAGTCAAACGCACGACTACCGGCCGGCGCGGCTATTTCGCATCCTGCTTCGACACCTGCTGCGGGTCGTMCTTCCCCGCATTGGCCACCGCAACGCTCGGCCACCCTCCGCCAAGTGCCTTGTAGAGGGTGACAGTATCGGCCAGGATTTGTTGGTGATTCGCCAACAACTCGAGCTGCGCGCTCAGCAGCGAGCGCTCGGTCTCGAAGACATCGAGCTGGGACACCACGCCTTCCTTGAGCTGCGCCTCGATCTGCGCCGAAACCACGCGTAACTGCGCCACCTGCTGCTGCAGTTCCACGCGCTGCTTCTTGTGGGCGTCGACATTGACCAGCGCATTCTCCACTTCCTCGAAGGCGGTGATCACGGTGCGGCCATATTCGCTCTCGGCCACCTTGGTCTGCGCTTCCGAGGTCTTTACGCGGGCGCGCACGCCGGGGTCCAGCATCGGCAGGTTGATGCTCGGCATGAAGCCGAAAGTGAAGGACTTGAGCAGGTCTGACAGCGCGAAACTGGAGGTGCCGCCGCGCGCGGTCAGGCTGAGCGTGGGCAGCTGCGCCAGCCGCGCCTGGCCAACCAGGTTATACGACTCGAGCACGCGGTACTCCGCCGCGATGATGTCCGGGCGGCGCGAGAGTAACTGCGAAGGCAACCCGGCCGGCACGGCGGGCAACTGCACGCGCTCCTGCAGGCGCCCGGGCGCCACCTTGAACACGCCCGCCGGCACACCCACGAGCGTGCCCAGCGCGTTCTCCGAGATATCGCGCGAGCGGCGCAGTTCCAGCAGGTCCTTGGTGAGGCGGTTGATTTCCGCCTGCTGCTGCATCACTCGGATCTTGGGAATCAGGCCGTTCTGGAACATGGCCTGGTAGGTGGTGAGAATCTGCTTGTTCTTGGCCAGTGTGCGGGTCTGCTGGTCGATCTGCTCGTCGAACTGCAGGATCTGGAAATAGGTGGTCGACACGGCCGAAACCAGGGTGAGGTAGCCGGCACGCCAGTCCGCCTCGGTGGCATTGAACTCGGCCTTCTGCGCCTGCACGCCCTTCTCGACCTTGCCCCAGATATCGATATCCCAGTTGACCTGGGTGCCGAGGTTGTAGGTCCTCGTGAGAGGCTGCCCGGTGCTCTTTTCGAAACTCGCGCCGGCACCCACGTCGAAGACCGGCAGCGCACCCGCCCTGACCTCCGCGATCTGCGCGCCTGCGACCTTGATCCGCGCGGCCAGCACCTTGATGTCATAGTTGCCCGCGATGGCCTTGTCGACCAGGCCGTCCAGATAGGGATCGCGAAAGGCCTGCCACCAGTTGGGCACGATGGTGTCTGCAGCCGACACCGTGATCGCGCCCTGCCGGGACCATTCCGGCTTGGCAGGGGTCTCCGGCCGCTCGTACACCGGCGGGCGGAAATCGGCGCAACCGCCCAGCGCCAGCAAGCATGTGCCCGCCAGCAGGTAGCGCTGCAGGGTAGCGCGCGCGACGCGCGCAACACACGGAATAGGTAAACAAGGCACGATCGTCTCCCGCGAGCAACCAGGCAGGTCTCGCCATACGCTGTGCATTCATTGTGTATCCGCCCGCGGCGCGATCCAACCCGAAAATGCAAGGTGGCCGGCCCTGCCCGGCGGCGGCAGGAAGCCGCCCTGCCCGGCATGCCGGGCGGGCGGCGGCAACATCAGCGATAGATGTTGTTCTGGGCGTTCTGCGTCGAGTTGACATGCGACTTGATGTCGTCCACGAAGGCAGCATTGTTGCCGTTCATGTTGACCACATTCTGCGTCTGGCCGATCAGTTGCGAGGCGTTGAAGGTCGAATCGACCTTGACGGTGCTGAACACCGGCACGAAAGGCACGAAGCCGGTGCCACCGCGCACGGTGCTCATGGCGTGGGCGTCGAGTTCTTCGGTGACGGACAGGTCCTGGATGGCGAGGATGGTAGTCATGGCAGTTCTCCGGGTATTCAGTGGTTTGCGAATTCGGTGCGGGGCCGGTCTGGCGATCCCGCTGGCGCCGCGGGCCGCCGGTGGCGGCCGCGCATTGCTCAGTAGATGTTGTTCTGGGCGTTCTGGGTCGAGGTGACGCGCGACTTGATATCGTCCACGAAGGCAGCGTTGTTGCCGTTCATGTTGGCCACGTTCTGGGTCTGGCCGATCAGTTGCGAGGCATTGAAGGTCGAGTCGACCTTGACCGAGCTGAACACGGGCATGAAGGGCACGAAGCCGCCGCGCACGGCGCACATGGCGCCGGCGTCGAGTTCTTCGGTGACGGACAGGTCTTGGATGGCGATGGTAGTCATGGCAGTTCTCCGGTACTCAGTGATGTGCGAATTCGGTTGGCGCGCTCGGCGGGGCCGGCAG
>NZ_JBFTLQ010000126.1:0-15621 GCF_056396525.1 Cupriavidus sp. 05T41 | reverse complement strand
GCCGAGCGCCTGGGCCATGCGCTGGTCCAGCGTCTGCACCGCCGAGGCCGGCGCGATGGCGGCCGGGTCGATCACCTCCGCCGCGGTGGCCGACGCCGCGCCAGGGCGTGCCGCCGGCGCGCTGGCGCCGGCACCGCTGGCCGCGGCGCTGCTGGTGGCGGCGGCCTCGCTGGCGCCCATCACGGTGGCGCTGGCGATGCTGGCGGTCTGGCCGGTGGTGAACACACTGGGCGTGTCCACGGGCGGCTTGCCTCCGGCGCGCTCGGATGCCGGCGGCGCAATGTCCGCCAGCTCCTCGGGCCACTTGCCCAGCAGGTAGTAGTCCATCACCTTGCGTGCGATCGGCGCCGCCACCGCGCCGCCGAAGCCGGCGTTCTCCACGATCATCGCCAGCGCGATCTTCGGGTTGTCAGCCGGGGCGAAGGCGGTATAGAGCGCGTGGTCGCGCTTGCGTTCGTCGAGCGCGTGGTGGTTGTACTTCTCGTTCTTGCCCACGGTGAAGGTCTGTGCGGTACCGGTCTTGCCGGCCGACTCGTAGGCGGCGCCGGCAAAGGCGCGGGCAGCGGTGCCCGAGTGCGTCACGCCCACCATGGCGCGCTTGATCACGTCGATATCGGCCTGCTTGAGCGGCAGCCGGTAGCTTTCCTTGGGTACCGTGAGCTCGCGGTCGCGGCTCACGGAATCCTCCACCGCCTTGACCAGGTGGGGCTTCATCGCGGTGCCGTTGTTGACCAGGATGGACACGGCGTTGGCCAGCTGCAGGATGGTGAAGCTGTTGTAGCCCTGGCCGATGCCCAGCGAGATGGTCTCGCCGTCATACCATTTCTGTTGGTCGGCCTTGCGATAGGCGCGGCGCTTCCAGTCGGTGGACGGCAGGATGCCGCGGCTCTCGCCTTCGATATCGATGCCGGTGATCTGGCCGAAGCCCAGCGGCTTCATGAAATCGTGGATGGCATTGACGCCCATGTCGCGCGCCAGCATGTAGTAGTACGTATCGCACGACTGCACGATCGAGGCCTGCATGTCCACCCAGCCGTGGCCACCCGGCTTGTCGTCGCGGAACGTGTGATTGCCCAGCGTGAACGAGCCCGGATCGTGGAAACCCCAGGCCGCGGTGCGCTTGCCGGTGGTGAGTGCCGCCAGCGCCATGAACGGCTTGTAGGTCGAGCCCGGCGGGTAGGTGCCGCGCAGCGGGCGGTTCAGCAAGGGCTTGTCGGGCGAGCCGTTGAGCTCGTTCCAGGCGTTGCTGTCGATGCCTTCGACGAACAGGTTGGGATCGAAGGTCGGCTTGGACACGAAGGCCAGGATGTCGCCGGTGGCCGGCTCGATCGCCACCAGCGCGCCGCGCTTGTCGCCGAACAACGCCTCGGCAAGCTGCTGCAGGCGGATGTCGAGCGACAGGATCAGGTTGTTGCCGGGCGTGGCGGGCGAGGTGGACAGCGTGCGGATCGGGCGGCCGCCCGCGCTCACTTCCACTTCCTCGAAGCCGGTCAGGCCGTGCAGTTCGGTCTCGTAGCTCTGCTCGATGCCGATCTTGCMGATGTAGTTGGAGCCCTTGTAGTTGTCGGCGTCCTTGCGCGGATCGTACTTGGCGCCCTCGGCGTCGTTGGCCTCGTCCATGGCCTCGATGCGCTCCTGGTCGCGCTGCGAGATGCGGCCCAGGTAGCCGATCACGTGCGAGGCGGACTCGCCCATCGGGTACTGGCGGAACAGCCGCGCGCGCACGTCCACGCCGGGAAAGCGGAAGCGCTGGGCGGAGAAGCGCGCCACTTCCTCGTCGGTGAGCTGGCTGCGGATCGGCAGGCTCTCGAAGCTGCGCGATTCTTCCATCAGCCGCTTGAAGCGGCGGCGGTCGCGCGGCTGGATGTCGACCAGCTGGCTGAGCGACTCGATGGTGTTGTCGAGCGTGTCGGACAGCTTGGACGGCGTGATTTCCAGCGTGTAGGCCGAATAGTTGCGCGCCAGCACCACGCCGTTGCGGTCCATGATGATGCCGCGGTTGGGCTCGATCGGCGCCACCGAGATGCGGTTGTCCTCGGCCTTGGCCGAGTACTGGTCGTGCTTGTACCACTGCAGCCAGAGAAAGCGGCTGAACAGCAGGCCGAAGCAGATCACGGCGAACAGGCCCGCGGCCGCCACGCGGATGCGGAAGCGGCCGAGCTCCTGTTCGACATTGCGGATTTCGGTCATGGTACTGCGTCAGCCTTGCGGTGTGCCGCGCACCCGCAAGGGGCGCGGCGGTACTCGGTTGAGGGTCAAGCTATTGCCGGATCGCTATTGCCGGCGCGCCGGCGCGTCATATGGGCCGGGTCTCGTCCACGTCGGCGCTGCGCCGCTGCGGCGCCAGCAGCATGCTGGTGGCCAGCGGCCACAGCAGCGCCTCGATGCCCGGCGCCAGCAGCAGCTGCCAGCCCGGCAGCGGCGCGCCCATGGCCAGGCGGATCACCACCGGCACCGCGTGCGCCATGAACAGCAGCGGCAACACGTGCAGCGCCTGGGTGTAGACCGTGAACCACAGCACACGGCGGTGGATGGTGATGGCGAAGTAGGCCAGCAGGGTGTACGCCATGGCATGCTCGCCAAGCAGGCGCGCATCGTGCACATCCATCAGCAGGCCCAGCGCGAACGCCACGCCCATGCCCACCTTGCGCGGCTGGTGGATGTTCCAGAACACCAGCACCAGCGCCACCATGTCGGGAATCCACAACGTGGAGCCCCAGGGCATCAGGTTGAACAGGAAGGCCAGCACGAAGCTCAGCGCGATGAACGCCGGGTTGACCGGTCGCAGCAGGTATTGGGGATTGGTCACCGCTTGACCTCCTTGGCGGCGGGGGCGGGCTTGTCGGCGGCTTTTTCCGTGGATTTCTCGGCGGGCTTCTCGGCCGGCTTTTCCGCGGGCTTCGCCGCCGGCTTGTCGCCTCCCCGCTCGGCATCCCTGACCCCGGGCCGGCCGGCCCGGCCGCTCCTGGTTTCCTTGGCGTCGCGCKGGCCGTCGATCGCCTCGCGCGGCGGCAGCTGCGCTTCGTAGCGGATCACCAGCAGCTGGCGGTGCGAGCGCACGCCGGCCACCGGTTCGCAGTACACGCGGGAGAACGCGGTGTCGGCCTTGCGCTCGATCTGCACGATCTTGGCCACCGGCAAGCCGGGAGGGTAGGTGCCGTCCAGACCGGAAGTCACCAGCAGGTCGCCCTGCTGCAGGTCGGCCGAAGCCGCCATGAAGCGCAGGTCGAGCAGGCCGGCACGGGCGCCGCCGAAGGCKACGCTGCGCAGCCCGTTGCGCACCACCTGCACCGGAATGGCCTGTTCCTTGTCGGTCAGCAGCGTGACTTCGGACTGGAACGGCGAGACGCGCGTGATCTGGCCGATCACGCCGCGTTCGTCGATCACCGGATAGCCGGCGCGCAGGCCGTGCTGGCTGCCGCGGTCGATCACGATGCGCTGGCTATACGGATCGCGCGCGTCGTAGAGGATCTCGGCTGCCGTCACCGGCGTGGCCGACTGCTGCTGCAGGCCAAGCAGCTTGCGCAACTGGTTGTTCTCGGACTCGAGCTGGGACTGGCGCACCGAGCCTTCGGCCTCGGTCACGGCGCGGCGCTTGAGTTCGCGGTTCTCGCTGGCCAGCGTGGCCGACGATTGCGCGTAGTCGAACGCGGTGCGCAGCGCGTCGCGCGGCACCAGCACGGTACGCTCGACCGGCATCAGCACGGTGGCGGCGACCTGGCGCACCACGCGCAAGGCATCGAAGCGCKCATCGACGATGAGCAGCACCAGCGCGATCGTCACATAGAAGACGAGGCGCGCCACGGCGGAAGTGCCCTGCTTGAAGAGCGGCGGCGGAGTGTAATCCATTTACCCGTGCGCTGGCGGAAAGGTCTCCCGGCCCCACGGACGCAACGCCGCCGCCCCGCCGGGTTGGCGGGAGTCAGGCGGGGTCGTGCGATACCCTGGGCCGGGCCGGGTCGGGGAAGCGGCGCGACGCGGCGAGGCCCCGACCAGGTGATCCGGCAGGCCGTGTCGCGCCACGAGCGATATCCTCTCGCTGACTCGTTATTCGTAGGAGAAGATGCTGCCGAGCTTGTCCATGCGCTCGAGCGCCATGCCGGAGCCGCGCACCACGCAGGTCAGCGGGTCTTCGGCCACCAGCACCGGCAGGCCGGTTTCCTCGGCCAGCAGGCGGTCCAGGTCGMGCAGCAGCGCGCCGCCCCCGGTCAGCATCATGCCGCGMTCGGCGATGTCCGCGCCCAGTTCCGGCGGGGTCTGCTCCAGCGCGATCTTCACGGCCGAGACGATCTGGTTGAGCGGATCGGTCAGCGCTTCGAGGATTTCGTTGGACGACACCGTGAAGGCACGCGGGATGCCTTCGGACAGGTTGCGGCCCTTGACTTCCATCTCGCGGACTTCGGAGCCCGGGAAAGCCGAGCCGATTTCCTTCTTGATGGCCTCGGCGGTCTGCTCGCCGATCAGCATGCCGTAGTTGCGGCGGATGTAGTTGACGATGGCTTCGTCGAACTTGTCGCCGCCCACGCGCACCGAGCCCTTGTAGACCATGCCGCCCAGCGAGATGATGCCCACCTCGGTGGTGCCGCCACCGATATCGACCACCATCGAGCCCGACGGCTCCGACACCGGCAGGCCCGCGCCGATCGCGGCCGACATCGGCTCCTCGATCAGGTACACCTGGCTGGCGCCGGCGCCMAGCGCCGATTCGCGKATGGCGCGGCGCTCGACCTGGGTCGAGCCGCACGGCACGCAGATGATGATGCGCGGCGACGGGCGCAGCAGCTTGGAGTCGTGCACCATCTTGATGAACTGCTTGAGCATCTGCTCGGTCACGGTGAAGTCGGCGATCACGCCGTCCTTCATCGGGCKGATCGCCTCGATATTGCCCGGCACCTTGCCCAGCATCTGCTTGGCTTCCTTGCCCACCGCCTGGATCGTCTTCTTGGCGTTGGGTCCGCCTTCCTGGCGGATCGCCACCACCGAGGGCTCGTCCAGGACGATGCCCTTGTCGCGCATATAGATCAGGGTGTTGGCCGTGCCGAGGTCGATCGCGAGATCGTTGGAGAAATAGCTGCGGAGAAATCCGAACATCAGGAATCCTGTTTTCTGGTGGTTCGCGAGGTATGCGAAGCGGCCGGCGCCGCTATCGGGCCAGCCACGAAATTCGTTGCGACGGGTGGTATTCAAGGCCCCCCACCGTTCGGCGAGCCCGGCGCCGCGCCGGCGCCGCGTCATCCGGAGATGCGCGGCAGCCGGGACGGGGCCGCCAGCCGAGGCCCGCCCGCCGGGGGCGGGAACAGCCTCTACGGGAACCTTTGATTAGACCACGCCTAAAAGTTCGGTGGAACCGCGCGGCAATTACAAAAAATTGCCGGCCGGGGCGGCCTAATCAGAGGGCCCTTGCCTGCCTTCCTGGTTGCCCTCGGCCCGGCGTCCGCCGCCGGCTTGCCGCGACAAGGGCGGCCTGGAGGGCGGTACGGGGGCGACGGTGCACTGCGTGTGCGCCGCGGGTTCCACCGGAAAGCTCCAGCGGGCGCGGATTTGCACCAATGTGACGAAGGCGCTGCCAGGGAATGGCAACGCGCAATGATACCTTATAATTCCCCCTGTTTCGGKGGCTTCTTCCTCGAAAAAACGTGTAACTTTGACGATTCCGGGGCGCTCCCGGCAGCACTCGCCCCGCCCGCCCCGGCGGCGCGCGCCTTGCCTCTCGCTACCGCGCCCGCTTCCGGATTCGCCTCCCGCCATCACGCCGATACAACACCGATTTCGCATCGACCACGCACCGACCCAAGCCATGGCTCTCGACCTATCCGACGTCAAGCGCATCGCCCACCTTGCCCGCATCGAGATCAACGATGACGAGGCAGGGCATACCCTTGTGCAGCTCAATCAATTCTTCTCCCTGGTCGAACAGATGCAGGCGGTCGACACCACCGGCGTGGAACCGCTGGCCCACCCGCTGTCCACCGTGCGCGAGATGTCGCAGCGCCTGCGCGACGACGCCGTGACCGAAACCGACCGCCGCGACGACTACCAGCGCCCCGCGCCGGCCACCGAAGGCGGCCTGTACCTGGTGCCCAAGGTCATCGAGTAAAGGTCAGCGCCTCACGGCCCCCGAACCCGGCGGCTCCCGCCGCGCCGGCTTGCCGCGCGCCGGCCGCCCCTCCTGCCAAGCCATACCGACCGACATGTCCTTTTCCGCAACTTCAGTGACCTCCCTGCGCCAGCTCGCCGACGCGCTGGCGGCGCGCACCGTTTCCGCCGAGGAACTGGCGCGCGACTACCTTGGCCGCATCGAGCAGGCCACCGCGCTCAACGCCTTCGTCGACGTCAACCCCGAGCTGACCCTGGCGCAGGCGCGCGCCGCCGACGAACGCCGCGCGCGCGGCGAAGCCGGCCTGCTGACCGGCGTGCCGATCGCCCACAAAGACGTGTTCGTCACGCGTGGCTGGCGCGCCACAGCCGGCTCGCGCATGCTKGCCGGCTATGAAAGCCCGTTCGACGCCACCGTGGTCKAGCGCCTGGGCGCCGCCGGCATGGTCACGCTGGGCAAGACCAATATGGACGAGTTCGCGATGGGCTCGTCCAACGAGAACTCGCACTTCGGCGCGGTCAAGAACCCGTGGGACCCTGCGCGCGTGCCGGGCGGCTCCTCGGGCGGCTCGGCGGCCGCCGTGGCCGCGGGCCTGGCGCCGGCCGCCACCGGCACCGACACCGGCGGCTCGATCCGCCAGCCGGCSTCGTTCTCSGGCATCACCGGCATCAAGCCSACCTACGGCCGCGTGTCGCGCTACGGCATGATCGCCTTCGCCTCCTCGCTGGACCAGGGCGGCCCGATGGCGCACACCGCCGAAGACTGCGCGCTGCTGCTGGGCGCCATGGCCGGCTTCGACGAGCGCGACTCGACCAGCCTMGCGCCCGCGCAGGGCGGCGTGGACGAAGACTTCACCCGCCTGCTCGGCCAGCCGCGCGCCGGCGCCAGTGCCGCCAAGCCCTTGTCGGGCCTGCGCATCGGCCTGCCCACGGAATACTTCGGCAAGGGCCTGTCGGCCGACGTCGAGCAGGCCGTGCGCGCCGCGCTGGCCGAGTACGAGAAGCTCGGCGCCACGCTGGTCGAGGTCTCGCTGCCCAAGACCGAGCTGTCGATCCCGGTGTACTACATCATCGCGCCGGCCGAGGCCTCGTCCAACCTGTCGCGCTTCGACGGCGTGCGCTACGGCCACCGCGCCGCCGAGTACCGCGACCTGATGGACATGTACAAGAAGAGCCGCGCCGAAGGCTTCGGCCCCGAGGTCAAGCGCCGCATCATGGTGGGCGCCTACGTGCTGTCGCACGGCTATTACGACGCGTACTACCTGCAGGCGCAGAAGATCCGCCGCATCATCTCCGAGGACTTCCAGCGCGCCTTCGCCCAGTGCGACGTGATCATGGGCCCGGTGGCGCCCACGGTGGCGTGGAAGCTTGGCGAGAAGAGCGCCGACCCGGTGCAGATGTACCTGGCCGACATCTTCACGCTGTCGACCAGCCTGGCCGGCCTGCCCGGCATGAGCGTGCCCTGCGGCMTGGGAGAAGGCGGCATGCCGGTCGGCCTGCAGCTAATCGGCAACTACTTCGGCGAAGCCGAGCTGCTGCAGACCGCGCACGCGTTCCAGCAAGCCACGGACTGGCATCTGCGCCGGCCCGCGCAGGCATGACGGCGCGGCGCTGGCTGGTTCGCATCGCGGGCGGCATCGCGCTGGCCGCGGGGCTGGCCGCCTGCATTCCGCTGCCGCGCTTCGGCCAGCCCACGCCGATCGCCAGCCGCGACATCGACCTGGCCGGCGACTGCCGCCGTACCGAGGAGGACGGCTTCCGCGAGGACGCGCAGCTGCGCGTGGCCGACAACACGGTGCAGCAGCTGTCGTGGAAACTGTGGGTGGGCAAGCGCGGCTCGTGCAGCTTCAACCTGGCCGAGTTCCGCCAGACCCAGAAGAAGCCGCATATCGAGCTGCGCGCCAACGACGGCAGCGCCTGCAAGCTGATGGTCTGGCAGGACCCGCGCCGTGTCACGCTGGCGCACGCCAACTGCCAGCAGCGCTGCTCGCCGGGCATCTATGAAGAGGCCTGGCCGGTGATGTTCGAACCTGGCACCGGCGGCTGCGCCCAGATCCGATGAAACTCACCCGGGCCTTGCCCMTGCTCCTCTTCCCCCTTCGCGCCCTGCGCGCCGCGGCCTTGTGCCTCGGCGCCGGCGCCGCGCTGCTGGCAAGCCCCGCCATGCACGCGCAGGCCTCGGTGCCGGCCGCCGCCGCGGAGTCCGCCATGCCGGCGGCGCAGGCGGTGCGTTTCCCGGGAACGGACGAAGGCAAGCCGCTCGACGCCTACTGGTTCGTGCCGCAACACGGCGCCACCGCGCCCGCGCAGGCCATGCCGGTAGTGGTTGCGCTGCACGGCTGCGCCGGGCTTTACCAGCGCGGCGGCACCGACGCAGCGGCGCTGCAGGCGCGCTACCGCGACTACGTGCGGTGGCTCACCGCGCGCGGCTACGCAGTGCTGCTGCCCGACAGCTTCGCCCCGCGCGGCAAGCCGCAGGGCATCTGCACCGAGCCCATGGCCACGCGCGACATCGACGACACCGTGCGGCGCGGCGACGTGCTGGCCGCGCTGCAGTGGCTGGCGCGGCAGCCCGGCGTGGACACCGGCCGCATCGTGCTGCTGGGCTGGTCCAACGGCGCGCAGGCCGTGCTCAGCGCCATCGACGCMAGCCGCGACTGGCCCGCCGGCGCACCGTCCATCGAACGCGCCGTGGCCTTCTACCCGGGCTGCAAGAGCGCCGTGCAGCGCCATGGCTTCCGCCTGCGCGCGCCCTTGCTGCTGATGACCGGCGGCGCCGACGACTGGACCCCMGCCACGCGCTGCGCCATGCTGCGCGAAGCCGTGGCGGCGCGCCAGCCCGAGGCGCGCTTCCGCCTGGAGATCTACCCTGGCGCCTACCACGGTTTCGACGCCTTCGAAGGCGCGGGCGAGCTGCGGGTGCGGCGCGACGTGCCCAACGGCACGCATCCGGGCCGGGGCGTGACGGTGGGCGCCGACCCGGTCGCGCGCGACGCGGCGCTGGCGCAGCTGGATTCATGGCTGGCCAGCCCGAATCCCTGAGCGTAGCGGCACGGGGCACGCGGCGTGCAGGAACACGAAAGCAGCAAAGCACGAACGACGAACAACGAACGACGCAGTACAAGTAGCAACACATACCGCACACGAACAGGAATACCGCCATGCAATGGGAAGTGGTGATCGGCCTCGAGACGCACACGCAACTGTCGACGGCCTMCAAGATTTTCTCCGGCACCTCCACCGCCTTCGGCGCGGCGYCGAACACGCAAGCCTCGCCGGTCGACCTGGCGCTGCCCGGCGTGCTGCCGGTGCTCAACCGCGGCGCGGTCGAGCGCGCCATCGAGTTCGGCCTGGCGATCGGCGCCACCATCGCGCCGCGCAGCGTCTTCGCGCGCAAGAATTACTTCTACCCTGACCTGCCCAAGGGCTACCAGATCAGCCAGTACGAGCTCCCGGTAGTGCAAGGCGGCAGCATCAGCATCCAGGTCGAGGGCAAGAAGGGCGAGACCTACGAGAAGACCGTGCAGCTCACGCGCGCCCACCTCGAGGAAGACGCCGGCAAATCGCTGCACGAAGACTTCGCCGGCATGACCGGCATCGACCTGAACCGCGCCGGCACCCCGCTGCTGGAAATCGTCACCGAGCCCGACATGCGCAGCGCGGCCGAGGCCGTGGCCTACGCCAAGGCCCTGCACGCGCTGGTGGTATGGCTGGGCATCTGCGACGGCAACATGCAGGAAGGCAGCTTCCGCTGCGACGCCAACGTATCGGTGCGCCCGTACGGCAACCCCAAGCTGGGCACGCGCCGTGAGATCAAGAACCTCAACTCGTTCCGCTTCCTGCAGCAGGCCATCGAGTACGAAGTGCAGTGGCAGATCGCCGAGATCGAGGACGGCCGCGAGATCCAGCAGGCCACCGTGCTGTTCGATCCGGATACCGGCGAGACGCGCGCCATGCGCACCAAGGAAGACGCGCACGACTATCGTTACTTCCCCGACCCCGACCTGCTGCCGCTCGAGATCGACGCCGCCTGGATCGAACGCGTGAAGGCCGCGCTGCCGGAACTGCCCGCGGCMATGCAGGCGCGCCTGGTATCGCAGTACGGCCTGTCCGCCTACGATGCCAGCGTGCTGACCGCTTCCAAGCCGCTTGCCGGCTACTTCGAAGCCGTGGTTGCCGAAGCCGGCGCGGCCAACGCCAAGCCCGCCGCCAACTGGCTGATGGGCGACGTGTCCTCCCTGCTCAATCGCGAAGGCATCGCGCTCGACGCCGCCCCGGTCAAGCCCGCCCAGCTGGCGAAGCTGCTGGTGCGCATCGCCGACGGCACGGTGTCCAACAACACCGCCAAGAAGGACGTGTTCCCGGCCATATGGGCAGGCGAGCAAGGCGGCGACGCCGACGCCATCATCGCTGCCAAGGGCCTCAAGCAGATGTCCGACTCGGGCGAACTGGAGAAGATCATCGACGACGTGCTGGCCGCCAACGTCAAGTCGGTGGAGGAATTCCGCGCCGGCAAGGAGAAGGCGTTCAATGCCCTGGTCGGGCAGGCCATGAAGGCCACCAAGGGGAAGGGGAACCCGGCGCAGGTGAATGAGTTGTTGAGGAAGAAGTTGGGGGCATGAGGATTGGCCTTCTTGCCCGGGTTGCTGTGGGCCTGGCGGCCCGGGCCTTTTGGGTCCTTCAGGTGCATGCAAGTGCGCCTGTCTCTGTGGGCCTGGCGGCMCGGGCTTTGGTTGGTTTATTTTGGCGTCTTTGGTGGAGTCTGCTTGTCTCTGTGGGCCTGGCGGCTTGGGCTTTGGTTGGTTTATTTTGGCGTATTTGGTGGAGTCTGCTTGTCTCTGTGGGCCTGGCGGCCCGGGCTTGATAGCCCGTTCGCACACATGTAAGTGTCACTTTTCTTTTCTCGAAAAGAAAAGTAACCAAAAGAAAGCGATTCTTGCAGAAGGCTGGGCGCTCAGACTTCAAGTCTGACGCTGGTTTCGTGGTGGGTCTCGTGGCTTCGGCTCGACTGCTGACGCTACCGGCTTGCTCGCCTGCGGCGTCGCGGGCGGTGTCCGATTCGTGGCGGCGCTGCATGATGGCGGCGGCCCAGGTGGTTCAGGCTGCTGCCGCGACCGGGGTGGATGGGCGCGTCATGGGAACGGCACTGGTTTCGTGGTGGGCGCGGTGGACCGGGGCGCGGGTGTAGTTGGTTCCCTTTTCAAGCCGGGGCCACCACGCCCACCACGAAACCATGAGAGTGCTACGTCGTGGTGGCCAGCGCCGGTGACGGCAGATGGCCGAACAAGCAGTGTGCTCGCCATCATAGGCCTGACCCCGAAACCACCACCTCCAGCAGGATTGTGGCCGCCAGCACCGGTAACGGCAGGATGCCAGTAGAACCACAAACCCCACGACGAAACCAGCAATACCAGAAATMCCAACGTTTCTGCCCCTGCCGGCCAGGCAGTCCGCTTTCTTTGCCTACTTTCTTTTCGGAAAAAAGAAAGTAGGTCGCTCCGGGGGAGCGAAAGCCTTTGACTTTGATGTTGATTTTGAGCTTTTAAAGAATTTGACCTTGAAGTTAAATCCTTTGACTTTGATGTTGATTTTAAGCTTTTAAATAATTTGACYTTGATGTCGAAACACACCCCCCGCAGCCCCCCTCACCCCCGCATCAAAAAACTATGACTCACCCCACTCCCCACCTCATGCACCCTCCGCAAGAAATCCCCCAACCACCCATGAATCCCGACAGAAAAAATATCCTCKATCCGGGCAAACTTAAGCTCCGCATGCAGCTTGCCCGCACGCCTCTCAGTCTCCGCTGAAGCCACATTGCGCACCTGCGCCAGCAAGGACACCACCTCCCGCAGGCTGGCCGCCAGCGAGCGCGGCATGTCGGGATGCACGATCAGCAGTTCGGCCACGCGTTCCGGCGTGACCGCCGAGCGATAGACCTTGCGGTACATCTCGAACCCCGAGACCGAGCGCAGCACCGCGGCCCACTGGTAGAAGTCGCCCTGCTGGCTACCCGGGTCGGTGGCCTGGAACTTGACGTCGAGCAGCCGCGCGGTGTTGTCGGCGCGCTCGAGGAAGGTACCCAGGCGCATGAAGCAATAGGCTTCGTCCTTGAGCATGGTGCCGGCTTCGACGCCGCGCGTGAGGTGGGAGCGGAATTTGACCCATTCGAAGAACTGCGCGGGATCGTGCCGCAGGATGCCGTCGGCGACCATCTGCTGGACATCGAGCCAGGTGGTGTTGATGGTTTCCCACAACGGCGTGGTCAGGGCGCCGCGCACGGCGCGGGCATTCTCGCGCGCGGCGCGCAGGCAGGACATGATCGAGGCCGGGTGGCTGAGGTCGCGCACCATGAAGTCGAGCACTTCCTCGTGCACCACCGCGCCGTGATGCTCGGCAAAGACCGGCGTGAGCTCGGTCGCGTCGAGCATGGCCAGCCAGCCCTGCCGGGCCTCGTCGCGCGACTGCGGCAGCAGCGCGGTCTGGTGGTTGACGTCGAGCATGCGCGCGGTGTTCTCGGCACGCTCGGTGTAGCGGGCCATCCAGAACAGGTGGTMGGCGGTGCGGCTCAGCATATTGACTCCCCTTTTTTCGGCAACCCCTGCACAACACAGGCAATTGGCTTGCCAGCCGCGTCGGGGCGCTGCCTATTCCACCTGCAGCACGCTGACCTCCACGTCCACGCCATGCGCGCCGCCGCCCACGATGACGCCGCGCAGCAACGAGACATCGCTATAGTCGCGCCCGAACGCCAGCGTCACATGGCCGGTGTCGGCCAGCACGTCGTTGGTGGGATCGAGGTCGACCCAGCCGGTCAGCGGGCAATACACCGACAGCCAGGCGTGCGAGGCATCCGCGCCGATCAGCCGCGGCTGGCCCGGCGGCGGCTCCGTGCGCAGGTAGCCGCTGACATAGCGCGCGGCCAGGCCGAGCGARCGCAGGCAGCCGATCATGACCTGCGCGAAATCCTGGCAAACCCCGCTGCGCAGCGCGAAGGCCTGCAGCGCCGGGGTGGCCACCTCGGTGACCTCGGGCTCGTACTCGAAGTCGGCGTGGATGCGGTGCATCAGGTCGATGGCGCCGGCYACCACCGGCACGCCGGGCGCGAAGCTGGCCAGCGCATAAGCCTTCAGGTCCGGATGCAGGGCCACGTTGGGCGAGGCGAAACAGAACTCGCTCTCGGGCCGGAAGGCCTGCCCGGCGCGAAAGCGCAGCGCGGCGACGGCGTCTTCCCACGGCATGCTGGCGGCCGGATCGAGCGCGTCCCAGCGCGGCAGCACGCGCACCGTGCTCTCGCAGCAGAGCTGCATGAAGTCGTGCGGCACGTCGATGGTGAAGTACAGCACATGGTTGCCGAAGGCGTCCGTGCCGGCATGCTGGTGCGAAGGCTCGGGCTCGACCTGCGTGCTGTGCGACAGCACCGTTTGCCACGGGCACGTCACCGGGTACACCACGGCGCGTTGCTGGGCATTCTCCACCGGCGCGGAATACTCATAGGTGGTCTTGTGATGCACTGTGAGCGCGGCGGGGGCGGGCACCGCGGCCGCCGGATCGTTGGCCGGCACGCTCATGGCCGCACCCGCACGCCGGCCATGCCGGCGTGGCTGAAGTAGCGCGCGCTGATCTCGTMGGAGAGCTGCCCCACCAGGCTGCTCAACTGGTCGCACGCCTGCACCAGATTGGTGTATTGCCCGCTTTCGTCGCGCCGGCATAGTGCATCCCAGCCGGGCAGTGCCTCCACCGCGGGCAGCCATTGCGGCAGTGGCGTGCGTCCGGTGCCCGCCGGGCTGGCCGGCGGCGTGAGCTGGCCAAGCTTGACGCGCAGCCGCGCCAGCACGCCGTAGAGCCCGCGCGGGTTGGTGGGTTCGATCACAACCTGCTCGACCAGCGCCGGCACGTCGGTGCGCCCGGGGTAGAGCGCGCGGAAGGTGAGCGTGCTGTCGAACAGGTGCAGCAGCAGGTCGAAGCCACTTCGGTGCAGCAGCGCGCCGTGCCGGGTGAACACTTCCAGGAAGGTCGACAGCGTCGACACGCGTTCGATATGCCGGCCGATGAACAGCAGGCGCCACGCCTCGTCGCGCATCATGCGGTCGCCMTGGGCGCCGCTGATGGCGGCCAGCTGCATGCCGAGATGGTCGAGCGCGGCCAGCACGMGCGGGCGGTCGTAGTAGCCGCAGTCGCCGCTGCCGGACGCGCCGGTGCAGGCGGCCGCCATGGCGTCGCCGAAATCGTTGCGGGCGGCCAGGATCATGCGCCAGTGGTCGTTGGACAGGCGGTTGCGGATCTCGGTGGCGGCGAGCACATGGCTKGCCAGGTTCTGGCCCACGCTGGTCCAGCCGGCGCTTTCGGCCAGCGCCGCCACCAGGCTGCGCTCGAACACGCGCAGCGATGCGCGCGGCTGCGGCGCGCCGGTCGGCAGCAGGCCGCAGGCGACCACCAGCTCGCCGATGACGTCGAGCACGCTGTCGTCGCGCTCGTCGCTGCTTTCGATCGAGCCCAGCACGAGCCGGCACAGGCGCACGTTGTTTTCGGCGCGCTCGGCGTAGCGGCCTGCCCAGAACAGGTTCTCGGCGGCGCGGCTCGACACCGCCAGCGGCTTGGCCGCGCGGCCGGGATGCGCGGCGCCGAGCATGGGCGTGGCCGGCACCGGCGCGGGCTGCGCCGGCTGGCTCGACAGCACCCAGGTGTCCACGCTGGAACCGCCGAGCTGCATCGACACCCCCGGCTGGCCCTCGCCCGCCAGCCGCGTGAAGCCGCCCGGCATCACCTGCCAGCCGCCGCGCCCGTCGGCGATCGCGAAGACCCGCAGCATGGCCGCGCGCGAGCCGATGTGCGGCCCCTCCCAGCGCGGCGCGTGCGACAGCGGCAGGTCGGCCTGGATGGTAAAGAGATCGGGCACCTGTTCGATGCGCTCGCGCCAGTCTGCCAGCCGCTGCAGGCCCAGCTCCATGCCCAGGCGCGGGCCTTCCCACGGCTGCGCCAGCCCGCGCGGGTAGGTCGGCATCAGGAACGCTTCGCTGAACTGCGCCAGCGCCTGCGCGCGCGCCGAGGCCTCGCCGCACCACCAGCTCGGCACGCTGGGCAGCAGCAGCGGCTCGCCCAGCAGCTCGCGCGCGATGCCCGGCAGGAAGCCGTGGATGGCCGGCGTTTCCATGAAGCCGGAACCCGGTGCGTTGGAGACCAGCACGTTGCCCGCGCGCATCGCCTGCAGCAGCCCGGGCACGCCAAGMGTGGAATCCTGGCGCAACTCCACGGGATCGCAATAGGCATCGTCGAGCCGGCGCAGGATCACGTCCACGCGCTCCAGCCCGGCCAGCGTCTTCAGGTAGACCACCTCGTTGCGCACCGTCAGGTCCTTGCCCTCGACCAGCGTGATGCCGAGGTAACGCGCCAGGAAAGTGTGCTCGAAGTAGGTCTCGTTGTACGGGCCGGGGGTCAGCAGCACCACGTGCTTGCCGGCCGCGGCCGCCGCGCCCGCGGCGCCGGCCGCKGTCAGCTGCGTGACCGCGCCGGCCGTGCGGATGG
>NZ_JBFTLQ010000125.1:0-16259 GCF_056396525.1 Cupriavidus sp. 05T41 | reverse complement strand
CCTTGATATTCTTGGTGCCGAAGAGAGGAATCGAACCCCCGACCTTCTCATTACGAATGAGCTGCTCTACCGACTGAGCTACTTCGGCCTCACCATCCGCGAAACAACTACTGGATGAAGCCCGCAATAATAGCAACGTTTATTTTGCCTGTGAAGCCCCCCAGGCAAAAATTTCCGGGGCGGACGTGGCTGCGGCCAGCCTGGCCATGGAAAAGGGACGCCCGGGGCGTCCCTTCCCACACCAGCACATGCAAGTGCCGTGGCCTTCTCGCCGGCAGCCGGCGTCAGCCCGCGGCCTTTTCCTCGTGGTGGTAGCGCGTGACGCGCTCCACTTCGTTCTTCGAGCCGAGGATCACGGAAACGCGCTGGTGCAGCTTTTCGGGCTGCACGTCCAGGATGCGTTCGTGGCCGTTGGTGGCGGCGCCGCCGGCCTGCTCGACCAGCATGGCCATGGGGTTGGCTTCGTACATCAGGCGCAGCTTGCCGGGTTTCTCCGGCTCGCGCTTGTCCCAGGGGTACATGAAGACGCCGCCGCGCGTGAGGATGCGGTGCACGTCGGCCACCATGKAGGCGATCCAGCGCATGTTGAAGTTCTTGCCGCGCGGACCTTCGTCGCCGGCCAGGCATTCGTCGATATAGCGGCGCACAGGCGGGGCCCAGTGGCGCATGTTGGACATGTTGATCGCGAATTCCTTGGTGTCTTCCGGGATCTGCACGTCGGACTGGGTGAGCACGAAGCTGCCGGCTTCGCGGTCCAGCGTGAACATGTGCACGCCATTGCCGACGGTCAGCACCAGGGTGGTCTGCGGGCCGTACACGGCGTAGCCGGCGGCGACCTGGTGGGTGCCGGGCTGCATGAAGTCGGCCTCGGTCACGGTCTGGCCGGGCTTGGGCATGTGCAGCACCGAGAAGATGGTGCCGATCGAGACGTTGACGTCGATGTTCGACGAGCCGTCGAGCGGATCGAACAGCAGCAGGTATTCGCCCTTGGGATAGCGGTTGGGGATCTCGTAGAAGCTGTCCATTTCCTCCGAGGCCATGGCGGCGAGGTGGCCGCCCCATTCGTTGGCGTCGAGCAGGACTTCGTTGGCGATCACGTCCAGCTTCTGCTGGGTCTCGCCCTGCACGTTGCCGGTGCCGGCCGAGCCGAGGATGCCGGCGAGGGCGCCCTTGCTGACGGAGTTGGAAATGGCCTTGCAGGCGCGCGCCACCACTTCGATCAGCAGCCGCAGCTCCGGCTGGATCGTATTGTGTTTGCGCTGCTCCTCGACCAGATAGCGGGTGAGGCTGATGCGACTCATGGGGTTTCTCCTTGAATGGCCGCAATTCTACATGGCCGCATGGCTGCCAGGCCGCAGCGGCGACGGGCCGCGGCGCGCCGGCGGCCCGTCGGTGCGCCGGATCCGGCGCCCGTCGCGGTGCCTGTCAGGGCGCCAGCGCCTTGCTTACGATCTCGCGCACGTCGCGCGACAGGTCCTTGGCGCCAGCCACCTGTTCCAGCGCGGCACGCATGCGGTCGCGCAGCGGCAGGGCGTATTTCTGCCAGCGGTCCATGACGCGTGCCAGGCGCGAGGCCACCTGCGGGTTGATGGCGTCGAGCGCCAGCACCTGCTCGGCCCAGAACACATAGCCGGAGCCGTCCTCGGCATGGAACTGGGCCGGGTTGGCGGCGCAGAAGCTGAAGATCAGCGAGCGCGCGCGGTTGGGATTGCGCAGGTTGAAGGCAGGGTGTTCCATCAGCGCGCGCACGGTGTCGATGGTGTGCTTGCCGGCGTGGCCCKGGAGGCTCGGCCCCACCGTGCCGCGTTGCGCGGCCTGCAGCGAGAACCATTTGTCGATCACCAGCGCGTCCTGCTCGAAGCGCTGGTAGAAGTCGGCCAGCGCTGCCTCGCGTCCGGGAGCGAAGGTGTTGACCAGCGCGATCAGCGCGGCGACACGGTCGGTCATGTTGTCGGCCGCCTTGTATTGCGCTTCGGCCAGCGCCTGCATGTCGGCGTCGCCGCTGTCGGCCAGGTAGCCCAGCGCCAGGTTGCGCAGCGCGCGCTTGCCGGCGGAGACCGCATCGGGGCTGTAGTCGCCCGGCGTGGCGTTGGCATGATAGGCGGCCAGCCAGTCGGCCTTGAGTTCCCGGGCCAGCGCTTCGCGCATGAACTGGCGCGCGCGGTGGATGGCGGCCGGGTCGGCCACGCCCATGCGCTCGGCCAGGTAGGCTTCCGCCGGCAGGGTGAGTGCCTGCTCGCGGAAGGCGGGGCTGAGCTGCTGGTTGTTGAGCACGGTGCGCAGCGCGGCCACCAGCGCCGGGTCGAGCTTGAGCTCGCGCCCGGCCTGCGATTGCGACACCAGCTGCAGCAGCGCACGGGTGGTGAGGCGCTGACCGGCTTCCCAGCGGTTGAACGGGTCGCTGTCGTGCGCGAGCAGGAAGGTGAGCTGCGCCTCGCTGTAGTCGGCGTCGACGATGACCGGCGCGGAGAAGTCGCGCAGCAGCGACGGCAGCGGCGGCGCATCGCCGCGCGGCAGGTTGATGAAGCGCAAGCTCTGCTCGGCCTCGGTGAAGTCGAGCACGCGCGTGGTGGCGCCGGGCTGGCTTTCGCCTTCGAGTTGCAGCGGCAGATCGCGCCCTTCGGCATCGAGCAGGCCCAGCGCGAACGGGATATGGAAGGGCAGCTTGTCCGGCGTGCCGGGGTGGGTCTCGATGCCGACCTTTGGGCAGTGCTGCGACAGCGTCAGCGTCAGGCTGCCCTCGTCGCCGTTCCACGCGGTGCGCACGCCCACCACCGGCGTGCCGGCCTGGCTGTACCAGCGGCCGAACTGGGTGAGGTCGCGCCCGTTGGCATCGGCCATCGCGGCGCGGAAATCGTCGCAGGTCACGGCCTGGCCGTCATGGCGCTGGAAGTACAGGTCCATGCCCTTGCGGAATCCTTCGCGGCCCAGCAGGGTCTGGTACATGCGTACCACTTCGGCACCTTTCTCGTACACCGTGACGGTGTAGAAGTTGTTGATCTCTTCGTAGCTGTCGGGCCGCACCGGATGCGCCATGGGGCCGGCGTCCTCGGGGAACTGCACCTGGCGCAGCACGCGCACGTCCTCGATGCGCTTGACCGCGCGGCCCGATTCCGAGCMCATCATGTCGGCCGAGAATTCCTGGTCGCGGAATACCRTCAGGCCTTCCTTGAGCGAGAGCTGGAACCAGTCGCGGCAGGTCACGCGGTTGCCCGTCCAGTTGTGGAAGTATTCGTGGCCGACCACCGACTCGATATTGCCGAAATCGGCGTCGGTGGCGGTTTGCGCATTGGCCAGCACGTACTTGGTGTTGAAGATGTTGAGGCCCTTGTTCTCCATCGCGCCCATGTTGAAGTCGCCCACGGCGACGATCATGAAGCGGTCGAGATCGAGCTCCAGGCCGAAGCGCCGCTCGTCCCAGCGGATCGAATGGATCAGGGAGTCCATCGCATGACGCGTCTTGGGCAGGTCCTGCGGCTCCACCCAGACCTGCAGCAGCTTTTCCTTGCCGGAGGCGGAGGCGATGCGTTCCTCGATGCGCTCGAGCTTGCCCGCCACCAGCGCGAACAGGTAGGACGGCTTCTTGAACGGGTCTTCCCATACGGCCTCGTGCCGGCCGCCGGGCAGCTCGCGCTCGCTKACCAGGTTGCCGTTGGACAGCAGTACCGGATAGGCCGCGCGTTCCGCGCGCAGMGTGACGCGGAACGTGGACATCACGTCGGGGCGATCCAGGAAATACGTGATCTTGCGGAAGCCCTCGGCCTCGCACTGCGTGAAGAAATTGCCGTTCGAGACGTAGAGGCCCGACAGCGACGTGTTGGCGGCCGGCTGGCAGGCGGTGACGATCTCCAGCGTGCCGTGGTCGGGCAACTCGGGCAGTGTCAGGCTGGCGGCTTCCTGGCGGGCGTTGTCCAGCGGGCGGCCGTCGAGGCTCACGCCGACCAGTTCGAGTTCTTCGCCGGCCAGCACCAGCGGACCGGGTGCGTGGCGCATGAAGCGAAGCGTGTTGGTCACCACCGTGCGCGCGGGGTCGAGTTCGAGCACGAGGTCGACGTGCTCAAAAGCGAAGGCCGGCGGAGTATAGTCTTTGCGGTGGACGGTAACGGGCGTGTCGGTGCGCAGCATGAAAGAGTCCTGTCCTCTGAAGGCCAATGGGGCGTCATGGTCGCCACGCGGGCAAAGGGGCGGCAAGGGCGGCAGGTGGCTATGGCCGGATGGGACGAAGGCTGCCGCGGCCGCGMGCCGGCGTGGCACTGAAGAACCCATTGTAGCCAAGCACGGGCGCGGCGGCTCGGGCCGATGCGCCGGAGCCGCTCGGCGGCGGAAGTCGCGCTGTCACAGGCGGATAAAACAGGCGAGGAACAATGATCTTGCGAGGGGCATCATGACAAGGCAATGGATAGGCGCCCTGTGGGCGCGGCTGKCCGKCGCGGGTTTGCTGCGCAGCAGGGTGATGGCGGGTGCGGCGCTGCTCGGCGCGGCCCTGCTGTCGGGCTGCGCCAGCACCGTCACCACGGAGGTGACGGCATTCCGGCAGGGCAACTGGCAGAACGATCCGCCGCGCACCTATGCCTTCGACCGCGCGCCGGGCCAGGAGGCCCAGCTCGAGGACCAGACCTATGAGCAATGGCTGGCGCAGGCGCTGTCCGGGGTCGGCTTCGAGCAGGTGGCACGCGCGCAGGCGCGCTACCTGGTCAGGATGGACTACGACACCAATTCGCGCCTGATGCGCGTGCAGGAGACGACCTACTCCGATCCCTGGTATCCCGGCCCTTATGGCCCGTACTGGGGGCCCTACTACCGGCCGTGGGGGCCGTGGGGCTGGGGCGGCCCGGGTTACTGGCCACCGACCACCACCATCCGCGATGTGCCGGTGACCCTGTCCACGCTGCGGGTGATGTTCAAGGAGGCCGCCAGCGGCACGAAGGTCTACCAGGTCACGGCGCATCATCGCGGCGAGGAAACCTCGCTGCAGGCGGCGATGCCTTACCTGATCCGCAGCGCCTTCGTGCAGTTCCCCGCGGAGAACGGCAGGCCAAAGCGCGTGACCTTGCCGCTGGACCCGAACGATAAGTAACGCATTGCCCCTGCTGGGGTAAAAACTGAATTGCCCGGCGAAAACCCCGAATACCTTGCGCCCTCGCGTGGCAGGGTCTTCGCGCCGGGCCTGGCTGAGCTAGAATGACGGCTCGAATTTTCGGCCCGAGCCGCCGGAGCCTGTCTTGAAAGTTGCGCTGGAAGATTCCGGCAAGCGCGCCSGATACGACCGGAGCGGCCGCGGCAGACCCTGGTGGGGCCACTACTACCCGGACGAGCACAATGAGCAGCAAGACCGGCGGTGATGCACCGCAACATGCCCCCAACAGCCCTGAAGCGCAACTGCGCCTGGCAGCGCTGGAATATCACCGCAGCCCGACCAAGGGCAAGATCCAGGTAAATGCGACCAAGGCGCTGTCGAACCAGCGCGACCTGTCGCTGGCCTACTCGCCGGGCGTGGCCTATGCCTGCGAGGAGATCGCCAAGGATCCGGCCATGGCCGCCGAGTACACCTCGCGCGGCAACCTGGTGGCGGTGGTCACCAACGGTACCGCCGTGCTCGGCATGGGCGATATCGGTCCGCTGGCCGGCAAGCCGGTGATGGAAGGCAAGGGCTGCCTGTTCAAGAAGTTCGCCGGCATCGACGTGTTCGATATAGAACTCKACGCGCGCGACCCGGACAAGATCGTGGAAATCGTGGCCGCGCTGGAGCCGACKATCGGCGGCGTGAACCTCGAGGACATCAAGGCGCCCGAGTGCTTCTACATCGAGCAGAAGCTGCGCGAACGCATGAACATTCCCGTCTTCCACGACGACCAGCACGGTACCGCCATCATCTCCGCCGCGGCGTTGCTCAACGGCCTGAAGGTGGTGGGCAAGGATATCGCCAAGGTCAAGCTGGCGGTCTCGGGCGCCGGCGCGGCGGCCATCGCCTGCCTGGATACCATGGTGAGCCTGGGCGTGACCCGCACCAACATCACGGTGGTGGATTCGAAGGGCGTGATCTACACCGGCCGCGACGCCAACATGGAGCCCAACAAGGCCCGCTACGCGCAAGACACCTCGGCCCGCACGCTGGCCGACATCGTCAACGGCGCCGACGTGTTCCTGGGATGCTCGACCGCCGGCGTGCTGACCGCCGAGATGGTCAAGACCATGGGCGACAAGCCCATCATCCTGGCGCTGGCCAACCCGGAACCCGAAATCCGCCCGGAAGTGGCCAAGGCCGCGCGGCCTGACTGCATCATCGCCACCGGCCGTTCGGACTACCCGAACCAGGTCAACAACGTGTTGTGCTTCCCGTACATCTTCCGCGGCGCGCTCGATTGCGGCGCCACCAAGATCACGGAAGCCATGAAGCTGGCCTGCGTGAAGGCCATCGCCGAGCTGGCCGAGGCCGAGCTCAACGACGCGGTGGCGGCGGCCTACGGCGGCCAGGAGCTGAAGTTCGGCCCCGACTACATCATCCCGACGCCGTTCGACCAGCGCCTGATCGAGAAGATCGCGCCGGCCGTGGCCAAGGCGGCCGAAGAGTCCGGCGTGGCCACGCGCCCGATCAAGGACCTGGAGGCCTACCGCCAGCAGCTCACCCAGTACGTCTACCACACCGGCCTGATCATGAAGCCGGTGTTTACCGCCGCCAAGGCCGCGCCCAAGCGCGTGGCCTATGCCGAGGGCGAGGAAGAGCGMGTCCTGCGCGCGGTGCAGGGCGTGGTGGACGAAGGCCTGGCGCGCCCGATCCTGATCGGCCGCCCGCACGTGATCCAGATGCGCATCGAGAAGGCCGGCCTGCGCCTGAAGGCGGGCGTGGATTTCGAGCTGATCAATCCGGAAGACGATCCGCGCTACCGCGCCTATCACGAGGAATACCATGCGCTGCGCGGCCGTGACGGCGTCACGCCCGATATGGCCAAGGTGGCGCTGCGCCGCTCCAACACGCTGATCGGCACCATGCTCGTGCACATGGGCGACGCCGACGCGCTGCTGTGCGGCACGGTGGGCCGCTTCGAGGCGCACCTGGAACATGTGCGCGACGTCATMGGCCTGGCGCCGGGCGCCAAGGTATTTGCGGCAATGAACGCGCTGATGCTGGAGAAATACACGCTGTTCATCACCGATACCTTCGTCAACGACGATCCCACCGCCGAGGAACTGGCTGCCATCACCAAGCTGGCCGCCGAGGAAATCGCGCGCTTCGGCATTCATCCGAAGGTGGCGCTGATGTCGCACTCGATGTTCGGTTCGTCGAACCGTCCGTCGGCGCGCAAGATGCGCGCGGCCCAGGAGATCCTGGCGCAGGTGGCCCCGCACCTGGAAGTGGAAGGCGAGATGCAGGGCGACGCCGCCCTGGTCGAGGACGTGCGCCGTCACTTCCTGCCGGGCACCAAGCTGGCCGGCAGTGCCAACCTGCTGGTCATGCCGACCCTGGATGCGGCCAATATCGCCTTCAACCTGCTCAAGATCACGGGCGGGCAGGGYGTSACCATTGGCCCGATCCTGCTCGGCGCGGCCAAGCCGGTGCACATCCTCAATCCGCAAGCCACCACGCGCCGYATCGTCAATATGACGGCGGTGGCAGTGGCGGAGGCGAACGCGACGCGCTGAACCGGCGTATCGCGGTCAGGGACCGCAGCATGAAAAACGGGGCTCCTTGGGAGCCCCGTTTTTTTTGGACCGGTTTGTGATGCAGTTCCGCCGGCCCGCTGAAACCTGGATGTCTGGATGTCCTTGCGGCTGCCGCACCTACTGCAGCATGTTGTACTGCTCGCGCATCACCACGATGATGGATTTGGCGGCTGCCAGTTGCGTCGATAGCTGGTCATCGCATTCGCGCCGGAAATCGACTTCAGCGCTCCAGTTGCAACCCGTGTGGTCGGGCTGGTGCACGCGCATGGCGTGCAATTCACATTCACCGCACTCGGGGTTGTTGTTTAGGAACTGGTTCAGGATGGCCATCAACTCCGACCGGGTCTTTGCATCACGCCGCATGAGTCACCTCGTCCGTTGCCGTCTCGTTGCCTGGAAACTTAATCTAGGCAGGCATTGACGGCCTCGCCAATTGAATCGGCCTATTAAACGGCGACTTTCGATCCTGATTGCTCGGTAGGCTGCCTCTATCGCATTGCAGCAATTTTCCGGGCCCGACGGCGTCCTGCCATCTGCCTGGCAAGGGCGCGGGCGCAAGCCGCTGCGCGGCGAATCCTCGCACACGTCACTTCGCGAACTGGCGCAAAAGGCATATTCGCGCCCGGTTAGACAGATTAGTAAATGTTAATAAAAACCAAAATTATTTGCGTCAAAACAAGGCATGCCGGGCTTCGAGCTGKGGCGGCCATCTGCCGCAGGGCACGCCRCGCACGTTCAAGGTGGCGATGACGGTGGACCTTGCGGGCATCGCGCGCATAAAAAAACCCGCCATGGAGGCGGGTTCCAGATTCCCGTCGACAAGGCCGGCGCGTCAGAACTTGTGACGCAAGCCCACGCCGAAGGTATCGCCGTGCGACAGGTCGGTGATCTTGTCGTAGAAATAAGCGGCGTAGACGTCGGTGCGCTTGGACAGGTTGTAGTCGTAGGCGACTGCCAGCGTGTTGCGCTTGAAGTCCGCGACCGAATTCTTGGTCTTGTCGTAGGCGTAGGACGCCAGCACGTTGCCCGCGCCGAGCGGCACCGACACGCCGACCTGGCCGTTGTAGTGCTTGATGTCGCCGTTGACGTTGTTGTTGATGTCGGACTTKATGTACTGGCCTTGCGCGAACACCTTCACGACCTGGAAGTCGTAGCTCAGKCCGCCCTGTACGGCGTTCTGCTTGCTGAAGCCGACCAGCAGCGGGCTGGTGGAGGCGGTGATGTCGCCCGGCGTGTTGTCGAACTTCACTTGCTGGAAGGCCAGGGTGGCGGCCAGGTTGCCGCTGAAGTACGTCAGGTTGCCGCCCCACTTGTTCTGGCCGATGGAGCCGGTCTTCTCGCCGAAGGAGTAGATCACGTTGGCGGTCAGGCCGCCAAAGGTCGGCGTCGAGTACAGCAGCGAGTTGTTCCAGCCCGAGTCGCCGATGATGCCGGGGTCGTTCACGCGCGCCGTGGACGCGCCGAAGTAGGTGTGGAACACCATCGGCGAGAACACGTAGGAGTCGATCAGCGGATTGAACAGGATGGTCGAGACGAAGTAGGGCGTGGTGTTGCGGCCCAGCTTGATCGTGCCCAGCTTGTCGTTCTGCAGGCCGACGAAGGCGTTGCGGCTGAACATCGAGTCGCCGTCGAAGCGGCCGGACTTGCCGTTGTCGGTACGGAAGAAGCCGTTCAGGTCGAAGATGGCCTTGGTGCCGCTGCCGAGGTCTTCGGTACCCTTGATACCCCAGTACGAGGTCTGCATKCCGCCCGAGTTGGCCACGTAGGCGCGGTCGGCCGCGCCTACGTTCTTGACGCCRCCGACGAACATGTCGGCCTGGCCGTACAGCGTGACGCTGGACTGGGCCATGGCGGCACCGCTGGCGAGTGCCGCGGCCATTGCCGCCAGCTTGAGGGCCGGCTTGAGTTGTTTCTGCATTGGTGAGATCTCCGTGGTTGATCCGTTGCGTGCTTTTGTGTACTGGGTCCCTGACGGGTTCTATTCGTTCTTGGGGCGCGCGCCGGCCGGGAAATCCGCTGGCTCGCGGACCCCTGCGGGGCGCTGCCCGGGCGCCTGTCATCGATAAGCAGGCTGCCTATTTTTGCTCAGCCGGATACTAAGTCGTTCAGGCGGAACTGCGCAATGCGATGGATCTGGTTGATGCATGTTTGCAACTCCGCGGCCGGCTCGTTGGCCGCGCGCCTTGCGAACTCGCCGATGATGCCGGCGCGGTCGTAGCCGCGCACGGCCAGGATGAAGGGGAAGCCGAACTTCTCGTTGTAGCGGCGGTTGAGTGTCTGGAGTTGCTCGAATTCCTCGGCGGAGCACTGGTCCAGGCCGGCACCGCTTTGCTCGCGGGTCGATTCGGCAGTCAGTTCGCCGCGCACGGCGGCCTTGCCGGCCAGCTCCGGGTGGGCACGCACGAGCTTGATCTGGGCGGCGTCGCCGGCGCCGTCCACGATGGCCMGCATGGCGTCGGCCAGCGTGGCGGCATTGGCGAACGGGCGCTGGGCCGCGGCGGCCTCGGCCACCCATGGCGAGTGTTCATAGATGCCGCYGAGCACCTGGACGWAGGTGGCGGCGGGCAGGGCGTTGAGTTGGTCGAGGGTGTAGGTTTGGCTCATGCTGGCGGGTCGGTTCAGGCGTGCGTCTTTGCGGAATGGCTGGCGGCGTGGCTGGCCGGATGGGGGTGGGTCTCGGCCCAGTGGCGCGCGATATCCACGCGCCGGCAGATCCAGACCTTGTCGTGGCCCTGCACATAGTCGAGAAAGCGCTGCAGCCCGCGCATGCGCCCAGGGCGGCCGAGCAGGCGGCAATGCATGCCGACCGACAGCATCTTCGGCCGGTCCAGGCCTTGCGGGTCGCCTTCGGCGTAGAGCACGTCGAACGCATCCTTGAGGTACTGGAAGAACTGCTCGCCGGTGTTGAAGCCCTGCGGCGTGGCGAAGCGCATGTCGTTGGAGTCCAGCGTGTAGGGCACCACCAGGTGGGGCTTTTTCTCGCCGTTGCTCACCTCCACCTCGGTCCAGAACGGCAGGTCGTCGCCGTAGTAGTCCGAGTCATAGAGCAGGCCGCCGTGCTCCACCACCAGGCGGCGCGTGTTGGGGCTGTCGCGGCCGGTGTACCAGCCCAGCGGCAGCGAGCCGGTCAGTTCCTTGATGATCYGCATGCCGATGCGCATATGCTCGCGCTCGGTGGCCTCGTCGATGCCCTGGTAGTGGATCCAGCGCCAGCCGTGGCAGGCGATCTCGTGCCCGAGTTCGACAAAGGCACGGGTCAGCTCGGGATGGCGCTGCAGCGCCATCGATACGCCGAACACCGTCAGCGGCAGCCCGCGCTGCTCGAACTCGCGCAGGATGCGCCAGACGCCGGCGCGCGAGCCGTACTCGTACACGCMTTCCATGCTCATGTGGCGGTCCGGGTAGGCGGCCGCGCCGATGATCTCCGAGAGAAACTGCTCGGAGCCGGCATCGCCGTGCAGCACGTTGTTCTCGCCGCCCTCTTCGTAGTTGAGGACKAACTGCAGCGCAATGCGCGCGCCGCCAGGCCAGCGCGCATGAGGCGGCTGGCTGCCGTAGCCGATCAGGTCGCGTGGATAGTTGTTGCTTGTCATCGGGGTCATGGTTCTTCAGGAAACTGTGCCGGCCGCCGCCGGCGAAATTGGCTCCGTGCGTTATTCCGTGCCGTGCGAGTTCGCGGCCGCATGGCGCATGGCTTCTTCACGCGACTGGATGCCGTTGAAGAAGACGTTGAGCACCACCGCCACGATKGTCCCCAGCACGATGCCGCTGTGGGTGAAGGGATCGGACCACTTGGGCAGGTACTGGAACAGCGTCGGCGACAGCGTGGGGATCATGCCAAAGCCGATCGAGATGGCGACGATGAACAGGTTGTGGCGGTTGCGGTTGAAATCGCACGATCCGAGGATGCGGATGCCGGTGGCCGCCACCATGCCGAACATCACGATGCCGGCGCCGCCCAGCACGAATTGCGGCACCGAGGCCACGATGTGCGCCATCTTCGGGAACAGGCCCAGCGCGATCAGGATGATGCCGCCGGCGGCCGCCACATAGCGCGAGCGCACGCCGGTCACCGTGACCAGGCCCACGTTCTGCGAGAACGAGGTGTAGGGGAAGGTGTTGAACACGCCGCCGATCACGGTGCCGAGCCCGTCGGCGCGCAGGCCGCGGGTCAGGTCCTCGTTGGAGAGCCGCTTGCCGGTAATGTCGGMCAGCGCSAGGAACATGCCGGTGGAYTCCACCAGCGTGATCAGCATCACCACGCACATCGACAGCGTGGCCGCGATATCGAAGGTCGGGATGCCGAAGTGCAGCGGCGTGATGACCGCGATCATGCTGGCCTCGTTGACCCCCTCGAAGGAGACCTTGCCCAGCGCCATCGCCACCAGGGTGCCGGCGACGATGCCCAGCAGCACCGCGCAGTTGGATACCAGCCCGCGACCGAACTTGCTCAGCAGCAGGATCACCACCAGCACCAGCCCGGCGATGCCCAGCGCGCCGAGGTCGCCATAGGCCAGGTTGGGCACTTCCTTGACCACGCCGTCGATCACGGCGCGCGTGGTGGGCTGGCCGCCGCCGGCCCAGTTGATGCCCACCCGCATCAGCGACACGCCGATCAGCGTGATCACCGTGCCGGTCACCACCGGCGGGAACAGGCCGAGCATGCGTCCCATCAGCGGCGCCACCAGGATGCCGAACAGCCCCGCCGCGATCACCGCGCCGTAGATGCCGAGCAGGCCCACATTGGGGTCGGAGCCGATGGCGATCATCGGCGCCACCGAGGCGAAGGTCACCCCCATCATCACCGGCATGCGGATGCCGAACTTCCAGAAGCCGAAGGCCTGGATCAAGGTGGCCAGGCCCGCGGCGAACAGGTCAGCGTTGATCAGGAAGGCAAGCTGGTCCTTGGGCAGCTTGAGCGCGCCGCCGACGATCAGCGGCACGGCAACGGTACCGGCATACATCACCAGTACGTGCTGCAGGCCGAGCGCKAGCAGCCGGCCCGAAGGCAACCGCTCGTTGGTGAGATCCGTGGGGACCGTGGTGCTAGCGCTAGTCATAGGTGTGTCTMCTCTCCTTTGGATTTGATGGGAACGCTGCCGGTGGCTGGCTCTCTTCGGGGTTCCGGCTCGTGCGCATCGTCACAGGACGCGTTCTTATGAGCAGGAATCGGGCCTTGGCCGCTGGAAGGMAGCGGGAACACCGTGCTAGGTGGAGTGGCCCAGCACGCTGCGAAGATCGAAGTTGCCCGGTTCGTCGGGCTGCACGCGGTCGGCGCAGGCGCCGAGATGGTGCGCCATGCGGCTCTGGGCAAGAGCGGCGTCGCCCTGTTCCAGTGCATCGAGAATCTMTTCGTGCTMGTCGAACGAGCAGGCGTTGTTGCCCGGCGCTTCCACGCTGGCGATCATCAGCGTGGTGCGCGACACCAGCCTGCGCATCATKGTGACCAGCAACGCGTTGCCGGAAAGCTCGGCCAGCGCGGTGTGGAACTCGGCCGACAGGCGGATCCACTTGGGGCGCTCATTGGTGAGAAAGGCCTGGCGCTCGGCCCCGACCATCTTGCGCAGCGGCGCGATCACGCGCTTGACGTCGCGCATCGCGGCGAGCTTTTCCAGCACCGCCCGCTMGAGCATCTGGCGCAACTCGAACATGTCATGCGCCTCGTCGGTGGAGGGGCTGGCGATAAAGGCGCCGCGGTTGGGTTCGAGGTCGACCATGCCGTCGGCGGCCAGTCGCGCCAGTACCTTGCGCACGGTATGGCGCGCGGTGGCATAGATTTCGCAAAGCGAGTGTTCGGTCAGCTTGGTGCGCGGCGGCAGCCTGTGCTMCATGATCGCGTCATAGATCTCGTGATACATGCGCTCCTCGACGGACCCCTTGCGGGCGGGTTTGATTTCGGTCGGGGCGGCGGTGTCATCGACACCGGCAATCAGCTTGAGACTCTTGGACATCTTGGCACCAGCGTATTGGTGGGAGGGGAGCGGCGCGCCTTGGGAATCGGCCGGAAGCAGCGGCCAAAACCAGTAGCGCGCCCCAAAAATTGTTGACAATTATTTGGTTATGCGTTCAATATTGTCAACAAAACCGAGCTAGGTTTTCGACAACTCAGGGTAATTCCTGAGTTGCCATMCGGAGTGGTGCGAAGCATTGTCGCCCTGCACCAGTCCAGCGCCGGKATGCGTTAGAAATACGTACCGAGCGGGCACCATTCCCCACAAATGGTGCTAGTGAAGGCAGCGGCGCCTCTCACAACCCAAAGCCCTAAGGAAGAACAGGATGGGACGCTTGACCACTCATGTACTCGACACGGCAGCCGGGACCCCCGGCGCCGGCATGTCGATTTCCCTGCATAAAATTGTCAACAATCGGCGAGAGACTCTGAAAACAGTCGTCACCAACCACGATGGCCGTTGCGACCAGCCMCTGCTGGACGGCGACACCATGGCGGCAGGCGTGTACGAACTGGAATTCGGCGCCGGCGACTATTTCCGCGCGCAGGGCACCAAGCTGCCGGAACCGGCGTTCCTCGACGTGGTGACGCTGCGCTTCGGCATTGCGGACACGGCCGCGCACTACCACGTGCCGCTGCTGGTCTCCCCCTGGTCGTATTCGACTTACCGCGGCAGCTGAGCGCGGACCAGGCAACACAGGAGACAAGACATGGAAGGCTATATCCTCGACTGGGCCAATCTGTTGCTGCGGTGGGTGCACGTCATCACCGCCATCGCGTGGATCGGTTCCTCGTTCTATTTCGTCTKGCTCGACAACAGCCTGACGCGTCCCGACGACCCCGACCTGCAGGAGAAAGGCGTGGGCGGCGAGCTGTGGGCCGTGCACKGCGGCGGCTTCTACAACCCGCAKAARTACCTSASCGCGCCCAAGACGCTGCCSGAGAACCTGCACTGGTTCTACTGGGAGTCSTAYTCCACSTGGATGACMGGCTTCGGCCTGCTGGTGGTGCTGTACCTGTTCAACGCCAGCACSTWCCTGATCGACAAGAACGTSTTCGACATGTCGCCSGGCGCGGCMGTCGGCTTTGCGCTGTCCTACCTGGGCCTGGGCTGGGTGGTGTACGACTGCATCTGCCGCGTGTTCGGCAAGAGCGACCGCACCGTCGGCATCCTGGTGGCGATCTACGTGGCGGTGGCCGCATACGTGGCCTGCCACGTGTTCTCMGGCCGCGCGGCGTTCCTGCTGACCGGCGCGATGATCGCCACCATCATGAGCGCCAACGTGCTGGTGTGGATCATCCCCGGGCAGCGCAAGGTCGTCGCCGCGCTGCGCAAGGGCGATCCGGTGGATCCGGTGCACGGCAAGAACGCCAAGCAGCGCAGCGTGCACAACACCTACTTCACGCTGCCGGTGCTGTTCGCCATGCTGTCGAACCACTACAGCATGACCTACAGCTACAAGTACAACTGGGCCGTGCTGGTGCTGATCATGCTGGCCGGCGTGYTGATCCGCCAGTTCTTCATCCTCAAGCACAAGGGCAAGATCAACGTGGCCTGGCCGGCCGCCGGCGTGGCCGTGCTGGCCGTGGTCGCCGTGATGATCGCACCCATGCCGCGCGAGACCGTGGCGGGCAAGGACGGCGGCGCCGCTACCCAGGTGAGCTTCACCAAGGTGCAGGAAGTCATCAACTCGCGCTGCATCCAGTGCCATGCCGCGTCGCCGAAGATGATGCCGAGCGCGGCCAAGGGCATCAAGCTCGATACCGCCGACGAGATCAAGGCGCACGCGCAGCTGATCTACMAGMAGGCGGTGCAGCAGAAGGCCATGCCGCTGGGCAACGTCACGCAGATCACCGACGATGAGCGGGCGCTGCTGGGGCAGTGGTTCGAGGCTGGCGCCAAGACTACCAACTGACCTTTGCGCCGCGTCGCCGTGGCGACGCGAGCAGGAAAAACGGGGCGCAAGCCCCGTTTTTCCTGCCTTCGACCCTCAGTCGTCCCATCCCATCCCCGCTACTGCATATTGGCAATGCAGTTCGCCAGGTTCCGGATATCGGCATCCGACAACCCCTTCGCCACGCTGGTCATGCTGCCGGCATCGTTGGTGCGGCGGCGCGAACGGAAGGCTTCCAGCTGCTTGACGATGTACGCATATTGCTGCCCGGCCACGCGCGGGATCTCGTTCTGCCCGGTGAAGCCGCCCAGATGGCACATCGTGCAGAGCACCTCGTCGGCCTTCTTCCTGCCTGCCTCGACCTTCTGCTCGTCGGCCTTGAACTGCGACGCAATGGGCTTTTGCGCGGAGAAGTTGCACGCCACACGCGTTGCCAAATTGGCAGCTTTGGGCGGCGCGCGCTGCATTTTTCACCTAGAGTTTGAAGGCGTTGCTGCGCCACGCTGCTGCTGCTCCCGCTGCCTGACGGGGCACGCCATCCTGGTCGTGTTCCGTCCCGTTCCGTCCTGATGGAGGAGTCCGATATGCCGTTTCCCGGTCATCTTGTCTTGCTGTCCCGCCGCGCAGGCTGCGCGGCCCGGTCCGCTCCGGACCGCCGCTCCGCGCTCGCCGGCACGTTGCGTGCCGGGCCGGTCGACCGGCGCCGGCGCCTGCTGCTGGGCGCCGCCGGCCTGGGGCTGGCAGCGCTGGCG